>JANPKF010000627.1:0-3420 GCA_031425895.1 Caulobacteraceae bacterium
GGCCGGCGATCAGCTGACCCAGGCCATCGACGTCTTCAACCTGATCACGACGCTGTTCCTGCGGCTGATCAAGATGATCATCGCGCCGTTGGTGTTCACCACCCTGGTGGTCGGCATCGCCCACATGGAGGACGCCGCGGCCATCCGGGGCGTCGGTCTCAAGGCCATCGCCTGGTTCATCTTCGCCTCCCTGATCTCGCTCAGCGTCGGCCTGGGGATGTTCCACCTGCTCAGCCACTTCTGGGACCTGGGCGGCAACCTCAATATGACCAGCGAGGTGGCCGGCAAGGTCGCCACCGTCGACACCTCCTCCTTCACCCTGAAGGACTTCATCACCCACCTGATCCCGACGTCGATCTTCGACGCCATGGCGACCAACCAGATCCTGCAGATCGTCGTCTTCGCCGTCTTCGTCGGCACCGCCGTCGCGGCCCTGGACGACCGGGCTCCGGCCGTGATGCAGCTGGTCGAGCAGGGCATGAACATCATGCTCAAGGTCACCGGCTATGTGATGACCCTGGCGCCCATCGCCATCTTCGCCGCCCTGGCCGCCGCCATCGCCAAGCAGGGCCTGGGCATCATCGGCACCTACGCCCAGTTCATCGGCGGCTTCTACATGTCGCTCGGCGTGCTGTGGGGCCTGCTGTTCCTGGCCGCCCTGGTCGTGCTCGGCGGCCGGGCGACCGGCCTGTTCCGCGCCATCACCCCGCCGACCCTGCTGGCCTTCTCCACCGCCAGCTCCGAGGCCGCCTACCCGCGCACCCTGGAAGCCCTGGAGAAGTTCGGCCTGCCGCGCCGCGTGGTCAGCTTCGTGCTGCCGCTGGGCTACAGCTTCAACCTCGACGGCTCGATGATGTACTGCACCTTCGCGGTGCTGTTCATCGCCAAGGCCCACGGTATCGAACTGTCGGTCGGCCAGCAGATTTCCATGCTGCTGCTGCTGATGGTCACGTCGAAGGGCATGGCCGGGGTGCCGCGCGCCAGCCTCGTGGTCATCATGGCCACCCTCACCTACTTCGGCATGGACGAAGCCTGGATCGCCCTGGTCCTGGCCGTCGACCACCTGCTCGACATGGGCCGCTCGGCCACCAACGTCGTCGGCAACTCGGTGGCCTCCGCGGTCGTCGCCAAGTGGGAAGGCAAAAAGGGCCAGGACAAGGTCGAGGCGCCGGATCCATTAGCGGGATAGGCCCAGCCATGACGGTAACCTACGAGACCGATGGCGACCTCTGCGTCGTCACCATCGACCGGCCGCAAGCCCGCAACGCCGTCGACGGCGACACGGCCCAGGCTCTCTATGAAGCCTTCAAACGCTTCGACGCCGACGAGGCCCTGAGCGTCGCCATCCTGACCGGCGCGCACGGTAACTTCTGCGCCGGGGCCGACCTCAAGGGCGTCGCGGCCGGATCGGGAAACCCGGTCCGCCGCGAGGGCGACCTTGGCCCCATGGGCCCGACCCGCCTCTCACTCTCCAAGCCGGTGATCGCCGCCGTCGAGGGCTATGCGGTGGCCGGCGGGCTGGAGCTGGCCCTGTGGTGCGATCTGCGGGTCGCCGCGGCCGGCGCCACCTTCGGCGTCTTCTGCCGCCAGTTCGGGGTGCCGCTGATCGATCTCGGCACCGTCCGCCTGCCCCGGCTGATCGGCCAGTCACGGGCTATGGACCTGATCCTCACCGGCCGCCCCGTCGACGCCGAGGAGGCGCTGTCGATCGGTCTGGCCAACCGCCTGGTCCCCGACGGCCAGGCGCTGGCCGCCGCGAAGGACCTCGCCCGCCAGATCGCAGGCTTTCCGCAACTGTGCCTGCGCAACGATCGCCGCTCGGCCCTTGAGCAGTGGAGCCTGGGCTGGGACGCCGCCACCGCCTTCGAGATCGGAGTCGGCATGGAGACCCTGCGCTCGGGCGAGGCCGCCGCCGGCGCCGCCCGCTTCAGCGGCGGCCAGGGCCGCGGCGGGACCTTCGCCTAGCACCATCCTTTCAGGATGGGGGTGAGGAAGGCGAAGTCGCTCCACCCCGGCGTCTCGGCCCGGCGCGACATGAGCAGCGGCGCCTGACGCACGATGGTCAGGCCGCAGGAGGGAATGACGTAGAGCCGCTGGTATCCGGCCCCCGCCGCGATGACGAGATCCCTGGGAAGCTCGGAGGCATGGGTCGCGAAGTCGCTGGTCGTTCCGCGCGGCCCGTAGCCGCCCTCGCCCGGCAGCCACCATGTGACCCCGTAGGCGGGATTGATCTTTGACCCTGTGAATTGCGCCCGGAACGCCGCCGGATCGACCAGCGGCCTGCCACCGAGCGTTCCACCGGCCCGGACGAACTCCCCGACCTTGGCCCACTCCCGGGCCGTGAAGCTCGAGCCCTGCGGCATCAGCGGCTCCCCCGCCGCCGTTCGCCTCCAGCCGGAGGGCCTGGCGCCGATCGGCTTCAGGATGCGACGGTCCAGATACGCCAGCACATCGACATCACCGGTCTTCGCCGCCGCCAGCTTGCGGTTCATCACCGCACCGAACACCTGGAAGGGCTCGGCCCCGTACTGGAAGCGGGCGCCCGGCTCGGCCGTGAAGGGGGTGGCGATGGCCCCGGCGTAGGCCGGCGGACGGCCGATGCTGGTCGAGAGGCCGCTGGTCAGGTTGAGCAGCTCACGGATCGTCACACCCGCCTTTCGCGGATCGTCCCGCCATTCGGTGATCGTATCGGAGACCTTCTCGTCGAGGCTGAGCAAGCCGTCCTGCGCCGCCGCCGCCGCAATCAGCCCGCTGAAGCTCTTGGTCCCGGACCAGAGCTCCCAGCCCCGGCCGAGCTCGCCGCCGGCGGTATAGCGCTCGCACACCGTCTTGCCGTCCTTCAGCACCAGCACCGACACCCCGGCCCGCTGGTCGGAATAGGCCGCCGCCTCCTCACAGGGCCCGGCCAGGGCCGGCGCCGCCAGCCCGAACAACAGGCCGAGGACCCCCAGAAACAGAACCGGTCGCATGCTCGCCTCACCCCATCATCACGGAAGGTTTCACGCATCACCATGCCGCATCCGTCGCCCCGCCAAACCCCCCTTGCGCTTCTCAAACCACATCGCTAGGTTCCGCGCCTTCGCTCTGGGGGCCTCTTGCAGGTCTTCAACACCGATATGGAGAGGTGGCAGAGTGGTCGAATGTACCGCACTCGAAATGCGGCGTGCCTGGAAGGGTACCGTGGGTTCGAATCCCACCCTCTCCGCCAAATCATAACTTTCCCACTAAAATCAAATACTTAAACTCGAAAGGGACCCGAATGTGTCACGCAGTGTGTCACACTGCCGGTGTCACAGCGGACCTTGAAGAGGGCGCACCAGCAAAACGGATTTCCGCCAGGCGCGGCTAACCTGAAGTCGTTTTCGAGTTGCGATGTGAAGGCCGATGGCATGGCCATCAGTCAACGCCTGTTGGGTGTCA
>JANPKF010000628.1:0-3963 GCA_031425895.1 Caulobacteraceae bacterium
TTGACGTAGATATCGATCGCTTCGCCGACCTTCCGGTCCAGCTCCAGGACACTGCCCTGGCCCAGCTGCAACAGCTGGGCGACGCTCATGTTGGCCCGGCCGAGCACGGCCGAGATGTTGACCGGCACGTCGAAGACCGGCGCCAGGTCGGTGGCGGTCTTCTCGTCATAATCAATGGGAAGTTCGCTGGCCAGCGGCTGGTCAGGCGAGAATTCCTCGAGGGTCAGGTTGTCATCAGCCATGGTCAGGCTCCGGAGGAATGAGGGGTTCGGCGTGCAGGCCTTCGGCGGCCAGAGCCTCGTCCAGGGCGACCTGGATGCGGGCGGCCGCATCGACAGGGTCGAAACTTGCGCGGCCATCACCCCAGTCGAGGATGAAGGCGGCCAGGGTCATGCCGGGCTCGGCCCGAGCCTCGATGCGGCCCGAATGACCGAGGCTGCTGGCCATGCCGTCGAGCGCGGCCTGCACCCGCTCCTGAGCTTCGGGCGCGACCTTGACCAGCAGGCGCGGGCTGGCCTCAACCTCCCGGGCCAGGGCCTCGAGCGCGGCGGTAACCGGGGCTTCGGGGTATCTGGCCAGGGCGCTGTCGGCGATCTTGCGGGCGGCCGCCATGCTGAGGTGGGCCGTGTCGGAGCGGTGGGCGTGAGCAACCTGAGCCAGTGCGCCCAGGCCCTGGCGGGCGGCGTCGGCGATGCGGTCCATGGCCCGGGCCAGTTCCATCTCGGCGGCGGCCACGGCAGAGCGCTCGCCCTCGGCATAGGAGGCGGCGCGGATGGCCTCGACCTCCTCCGGCGTGAAGCTGCGCTTGGCGCGCGGCGGCTGGTAGGCAACCGCGCCGGCGTCGTCGAACTCGGTGTCGAAGGTGAAGGGGCGGTGACCCGAAGAGGCGTAGGGGGCGGTCATCAGTAGATCAGCTCATCGTCGCCGCCGGCCCCGGCCAGCATGATCTCGCCCTTGGCGGCGAGGTCCTTGGCCACCTGGACCATGGCCATCTGGGCCTGATCCACATCCTTCAGGCGCACGGGGCCCATGCCCTCCATGTCCTCGCGCATGATCTTGGCGGCGCGCTCGGACATGTTGGAGAAGAACATTTCCCGCAGGGCGTCGGACGAGCCCTTCAGGGCCAGGCCCAGCTGATCTTTCTCGACCGCCCGCAGCAGGGTCTGAACCCCGCCTGGATCGAGCTTGGAAAGGTCCTCGAAGACGAACATCAGGGCCCGGATGCGCTCGGCCGCCTCGCGGTTGCGCTCTTCCAGGGCGGCGATGAAACGGCCTTCGGTCTGGCGGTCGAAATTGTTGAAGATGTCGGCCATCAGTTCATGGCTGTCGCGCTTGGACGTGCGCGCCAGGTTGGACATGAACTCGACGCGCAGGGTCTGCTCGATCTTGTCGAGGATGTCGCGCTGCACCGGCTCCATGCGCAGCATGCGCTGGACGCATTCGAGGGCGAAATCCTCGGGCAGGCAGGTGAGAACGCGTGAGGCGTGGTCGGCCTTGATCTTGGAGAGCACCACCGCGACGGTCTGTGGGTACTCATTCTTCAGATAGTTGGCGAGCACCGCCTCGTTCACGTTGCCCAGCTTGTCCCACATGGTGCGACCCGCCGGACCGCGGATCTCCTCCATCAGAGTGTCGACCTTCTCGGGCGGCATGAAGGAGGAAAGCAGGCGCTGGGTCTGCTCGAAGCTGCCCATGATGGCGCCGGACGCGCTCATGCCGGAAACGAACTCGACGAGCAGTTCCTCGACGACGCTGGCCGCGACGGTGCCGAGACTGGCCATGGCCTGGGAGATCTCCTTGATCTCCTCCTCGTCCAGCTGTTCCCAGATGTGGGTGTGGTCCTCGCCGAGGGCGAGCATGACCACGGCCGCCTTCTCCGGACCGTTCAGACGGCTGGCGTCGTTGATCGACTTGCTTTTGGCGGCCCGGCTCATGCGGTCTCATGCAGCCAGCTGCGGAGGATCGAGACCGACTCCTCCGGATGACTATCGACGAACTCGCTGACCCGCTTGACGCTGCTGGCCTTCACCTGGCCCTCGATGCGGGCGATGTCGATACGCTGGTCCATGTCGCTGGGCGGCAGGGCCAGCATCTCGCCGGTATTGGGATCGACCTGCATCTGGATCTGCTGGGCCTGGCCGGGGGTCAGGTTGCCACCACCAGCCCCGGCCAGCATCGGCATCGCTCCGCCGCTCGGGGGTTGGTTGAGGCTCTTGAGCAGCGGCCGCAGGCCGAAGAACAGCAGCAGCATGACGACAATGGCGCCCGCGCCCAGTTCGGCGAACCGCAGCAGGTCGTTCTTGGTGAAGTCGAACATGCCGTCCTTGCCGTCGCTGGCCAAGGCCTCGTCGCGGGCGAAGGGAACGTTGATGACCTTGACGACGTCGCCCCGACCCTCGTTGAAGCCGACCGCGGCCCGCACCAGTTCGTTCAGCTTGGCCATCTCCGCCTCGGTGCGGGGCGTATAGGGACCGGCCTTGCCGTTGGCGCCGGGACCGGTGACGCCGTCGACGGCGACGGCGACGCTGAGCTTCTGCACCGTGCCGGGGGCGACGACCTCGGTCCGGGTGGTCTCCGAGATCTCGTAGTTGGTGACCGTCGAGGCGCCCTTGGTGGTGTTCTTGTTGGTCGGCAGGAAGGCGGGATCGCCGCCGCCGCCCGGGATGTTGCCCGACGCCGTGACCGCGTCGTTGTTCGAGGACGAGCCCTCTTCGCTGGCCTCTTCATTGGTTTGTTCGGAACGGATGACCTGGCCGTCCGGGTCATAGGTCTTCTTCTGCTCGGTGACCTGGGCCATGTCGATCTCGGCCGAGACCTCGACCCGGGCCTTGCCGGCCCCGACCACGCCCTCGACCTGCTGGCGGATGCGCTCGGCCAGGTCGCGCTCGATCTGGGCCTTGCGGTCATCGGCGATCGCGCCCATCGCCCCGCCCTGTCCCAGGGTCGCCAGCGATTTGCCGTCCTTCATGTCGGTCACGGCGACGTTCTCGGGCTTGAGACCCCCGACGGCGGCGGCGACGAAATTCTGGATCGCCAGCACCTGGTCCTGGCCGGGCTTGCGGCCTGCAACGCCGATGGACACGGCCGCCGTGGGATTGCCGGCCTCGTCCTCGAACAGCTGCCGCTTGGGAATGTTGAGCAGCACCCGGACGTCCGTGACGCCATGCCAGCCCTTGATGGTCCGCTGCAGCTCGCCCTCCAGGGCGCGCTTGTTGTTGATCTGCTGGACGAAGTCGGTTTGACCCAGGGCGGAGGTCTGGTCGAAGATTTCGTAGCCGACCGAGCCGGAGGTCACCAGACCCTTGCCGGCCACCAGCAGGCGGGTGGACGCGACCTTGTCGCGGTCGACCATGATGGTCGAACCGTCACCCTTGGCCTCGTACTTGATCCCGGCCTGGTCGAGGGCGGCAGTGACTTCCGACGCCTCTTTAAGGTCAAGGTTGGAATAGAGCAGCGCCTTGGGCTGGGTCATGAAGCCGCTGGTCAGGGCGATGATCGCCGCCAGCAGGCCGACCCCGACGCCGGCCATGACCAGCAGCCTGACCAGCCCCGCACCCTTAAACGCGCCTAGAAACCGATCCACCTGGGTTTCCCGCCCCCGAAACGAAACCAACGCCCGCTTCTGCCGGGTTTGCTAGGCAGGATTTACCGGGTGGATGGTAAACGGGGCTTTAAGAGACTTGGTAAGGAACCGCGATCTGGGGTCGCAGGGTGAAGTCAGCAAATGCAGGGGTTTCAGGAGATTGGAGCGCGGGAGCCGTTCACCACGTTCCTCCCTCCCCTTCATGGGGAGGGCCAGCGCGCCTAGTGCGCAGGGTGGGGAAGTCGGAGGCAGCCCGCCAATCCCCGAAGGCTGGCGCCCTATGATTCACGTGCCCCACCCGTCACGCTGCGCGTGACACCCTCCCCATGAAGGGGAGGGATGGGCAGCGCCCCAAAAAGGCAACGGCCGCGCTCCTTTCG
>JANPKF010000629.1:0-7937 GCA_031425895.1 Caulobacteraceae bacterium
CGGAGACGGTGAGACCGGAGGCGAGGATCTGACCCTTGAGGGCGGCGATGTCCTGGTCGTTGATCAGCTCGTGATCGACGGCGGGGATGGGGTCCTGCCAAATGAGCACTTCCGCAGGCACTTCGGGCCCGAGGTAGCGGTCGCGCGGCCCCATGTCGCGGTGGGTCAGCTTGAACCAGGCGCGGGCGAAGGCGTCGGCGAAGTAGGCCGGATCGTCGCGGAACTTCTCCGACACCTTGCGGTACTCGGGGTCCATCTTGAAGGCCATGTCGGCGGTGGTCATCATCGTCGGCACGCGGCGGTCGGGGCTGTGGGCCCCGGGCGCCAGGTCGCTCGGCGCGACATTGACCGGCTGCCACTGCTTGGCTCCGGCCGGGCTGCGGACCAGCTCGTAGTCGTAGTCGAGCAGCATGTGGAAGTAGCTGTGGTCCCAGGTGATCGGGGTCGGGGTCCAGGCGCCCTCGATGCCGCTGGTGATCGTGTGATCGCCCATGCCGCTCTCGTGGGTGCTGGTCCAGCCCAGGCCCTGGCTGGCGATGTCAGCGCCTTCGGGTTCCACCCCGACCAGCGACGCGTCGCCGGCTCCGTGGGCCTTGCCGAAGGTGTGGCCGCCGGCGGTCAGGGCGACGGTCTCTTCGTCGTTCATGCTCATCCGGGCGAAGGTCTCGCGGATGTCACGGGCCGACTGCAGCGGGTCCGGATTGCCGCCCGGGCCTTCCGGGTTGACGTAGATCAGGCCCATCTGGATCGCCGCCAGCGGGTTCTCCAGCGCCCGGCCGCTCTCTTCCTCGATCCGTGTGACGCCGACCCACTCTTCCTCGGTGCCCCAGTAGATGTCCTTCTGCGGCTCATAGAGGTCGGCGCGGCCGCCGCCGAAGCCGAAGGTCGGTCCGCCCATGGACTCGATGGCGACATTGCCGGCCAGGATCATCAGGTCCGCCCAGGAAAGCTTGGCGCCGTACTTCTGCTTGATCGGCCACAGCAGGCGCCGCGCCTTGTCGAGGTTGCCGTTGTCCGGCCAGCTGTTGAGAGGCGCGAACCGCTGGCCGCCGGCCGAGGAGCCGCCCCGGCCATCGCCGCTGCGGTAGGTGCCGGCGCTGTGCCAGGCCATGCGGATGAAGAAGGGGCCGTAGTGGCCGTAGTCGGCCGGCCACCAGGGCTGGCTGTCGGTCATCAGGGCGGTCAGGTCGGCCTTGAGACCGGCATAGTCGATGCCCTTGAACGCTTCGCCGTAATCGAAATCGGCGCCCATGGGATTACCCTGGTCACCGTGCTGGTGAAGAATGTCCAGCGACAGTTGATTGGGCCACCAGTCGCGGTTGGTGCGACCGAGCAGTCGCCGCAGCGCGGCGGGGTCCTTGATAGGGCAGCTCAGCGGCGAGCCTTCGTCACTTCCATCGTGGGCCATTGTAATCCTCCGGGCAGTGCGCCGGGTGGGCCGGCGTTTCAACCCACAGGCGACACCCAAAGGACGGCCAAGTCCAATCAATTGATATTGGATTTGGCATAGAAATTTTTTGTGGGCCAGGAGGCGGAGTGTTCCCGCGCATTCTGAAAGTGCGGGTGCGGGCTGCCCACATCGGTTGGATCAGTACCGCCTACCAACGAGCCACGGTAGCTGCGCCCGCCCGCGCAGAGCGGGCCCCTTCCAGAAACAGAAATTCGGCCGCGCCGATTTTTCCGAGACCTCTTCAAGCGTGCGCACGCATCGGGGCCACGCTAAGGTGACGCCGCATGACCGCGCCCGAAACGCCAGACCCCCCGCCGAGGAGCCCGGCCGCCAAGGGCGTAAAGCGTTGGCTCCTGCGGGCGCTCGGCGTGGTCATGGTGCTGCTGGCCACCGCCGGCGCCTTCCTGCCGTTGCTGCCGACCACACCTTTTCTGCTCGTCGCCCTCTGGGCCTTCACGGCCAGCGCCCCCGAGTGGGCCGAGCGCCTGCGCCGGCATGCCAGGTTCGGTCCCCTGCTGATCGCCTGGGAGGAACGTCGCGCCATCCCGACCGCAGCAAAGGCGGCGGCGGGTCTGATGATGGGCGCTAGCTGGGTGGGCCTGGCCCTGACCTATGGCAACCTGTGGGTCGTGGGCGGTGTGGGTGTGCTGTTCGCTTCCGTCTTCGCCTATGTGGCGACAAGGCCATCTGCCTGACGCACCCGACAGCAAGCGGATGCACCCGGGCTTAAGCGCGAACGTCTTGGGCAAAACAAAGATGGCGGCCGCGAAATGGAACGTCGACGATACCGGCCGGCTTCGATGGTGTAGCTATCAGCCCCTAAGCGCGTTCCGATAACCGGGAACCGGTTGTCGGATCAAACGCGCGACCACGAAAAAGCTGGAGCGGCCGATTTGAGTCCATCAAATCGGGTCCCGCTCAAGGGTCGGGACCACCGGCGCGGAGAGAACCTTGTCGATCACTGTCGCCCTGCATCACCTGACCAGATACGACTATGACCGGCCTGTCGTGCTGGGCCCGCAAGTCGTGCGGCTTCGTCCTGCGGCTCACACCCGGACCCGGATCAAGAGCTATGCGCTGAAGGTCACGCCGGCCGGGCATTTCATAAACTGGCAACAGGATCCGTTTGGAAACTGGCTGGCGCGACTGGTGTTTCCCGAGCCGGTGCGGGAGTTCAGCGTCGAGGTGAACCTCACCGCCGAGATGTCGGTGGTGAATCCCTTCGACTTCTTCGTCGAGCCCTACGCCGAGGCGTTGCCCTTCGCCTATCCCCCCGAACTGGAGCGGGAACTGGCCCCCTACCTTTCGATCGAGGAAGATAGCCCGGCCCTCTCGTCCTACGTCGCCCTGCTGCCACAGACCGCGCCCAGCACGGTCAATTTCCTGGTCGACCTGAACGCCCGGCTGCAGCGCGAGATCGCCTATCTGGTGCGGATGGACCCCGGCGTGCAGACGCCGGAACAGACCCTGGCGCTGGCCTCGGGCTCCTGCCGCGACAGCGCCTGGCTGCTGGTTCAGATTGCCCGAAAGCTGGGCCTTGCCGCCCGCTTCGTGTCTGGCTACCTGATCCAGCTGAAAGCCGACATCGACGCCCTCGACGGGCCCTCGGGCACGAGCACGGATTTCTGCGACCTGCACGCATGGGCGGAAGTCTACATTCCGGGCGCCGGCTGGATCGGGTTCGACGCCACCTCCGGCCTGCTGACCGGGGAGGGCCACATCCCCCTGTCGGCCGCCCCGCACCACACCTCCGCCGCCCCGATCACCGGTATGGCCAGCCCGGCCGAAGTCGACTTCAGCTTTGACATGTCGGTGACCCGGCTGATCGAGCCGGTCCGCATCACCATGCCGTTCGAGGAAGAGCGCTGGGCGGCGCTTGATGCCCTGGGGGAGGCGGTCGACCGCGATCTGGCGGAGCATGATCTACGCCTGACCATGGGCGGCGAGCCGACCTTCGTCTCGATCGACGACTTCGAATCCGCCGAATGGAACACCGATGCCGTCGGGCCCACCAAGCGGGGCCTCGCCGACACCCTGATCCGCCGCCTGCGCGAACGGTTCGCGCCCGGCGGCCTTCTGCAGCACGGTCAGGGCAAATGGTACCCGGGAGAGGTCCTGCCGCGCTGGGCCTTCGCCCTGTTCTGGCGCGCTGACGCTCAGCCCATCTGGACCGATATCGACGCCATCGCCGGCGAGACTCCGACCAAGGGGGCTCCAGCCGACAATCAGAAGGCCTGGCGCTTCGCCTCGCGCTTCGCCGAAGCCCTGGGACTCAGCCCCGACAGCGCCATGCCCGCGCTCGAGGATCCGCTGCACTGGATCGGCGAAGAGGGCAAACTGCCGGACAACTTCGACAGCGAAGCCCTCTCCATCGACACGGCCAGCGACCGGTCAGGGCTGCTCAGGGCCTTCGACGGCAAGCTGATGCGGATCCGCGCCTACGTCCTGCCCATCCGGCGCTGGAGCGAGGGCGGTGACAACGGCTGGATGACCGAGGCCTGGACCCTGCGGCGCGGCCGGCTGTTTCTCGTCCCCGGAACCTCGCCGGCGGGCTACCGCCTGCCGCTCGCCAGCCTGCCCGAGCTGTCAGAGGAAGACTATCCGCACGTCAGGGTCCGGGACCCGTTCGAGCCACGCGATCCCCTGCCGCTGCACCAGGTCTACCGCCAGCAGGCGGCGGACAATCTGCGTGACCCGGCCCGCGCCGGCCTGCACGCCCGGACCGGCTTCGTCCGCACCGCCATCATCTTCGAACCGCGGGACGGAATCCTGCACGTATTCATGCCGCCGACCGAAACGGTCGAGGACTATCTGGAGCTGGTCGCCCAGGTCGAAGCCGTCGGCGCCGAGTTGAAGCAGCCGCTGCGGTTCGAAGGCTATGGCCCGCCGGCCGATCCGCGCATCGACCTGATCAAGGTCACGCCCGACCCGGGTGTCATCGAGGTCAACATTCAGCCGGCAAGGAGCTGGCGCGAGGCCGTCGACATCACGACCGCGGTCTACGAAGAAGCTCGCAAGACCCGGCTGGGCGCCGACAAGTTCATGATCGACGGGCGCCACACCGGCACCGGCGGCGGCAACCATGTCGTCGTCGGCGGTGCGACGGCGGCGGACTCGCCCTTCCTGTGCCGGCCGGACCTGCTGAAAAGTCTGCTGATCTACTGGCAGCGCCACCCCTCGCTCTCCTACCTGTTCTCCGGCCTGTTCGTCGGCCCGACCAGCCAAGCGCCGCGCATCGACGAGGCGCGCCACGACGGCCTCTATGAACTGGAGATCGCCCTCGCCGCCGTCCCGGCTCCCGGCGGAGATCCTGAGGAGACGCCGTCACCGTGGCTGGTTGATCGGCTGTTCCGTAACCTGCTGGCCGATGTGACGGGCAACACCCATCGGACCGAGATCTGCATCGACAAGCTCTACTCTCCGGACGGTCCGACCGGCCGGCTGGGCCTGCTCGAGTTCCGGGGTTTCGAGATGCCGCCCGAAGCTCGGATGAGCCTGGCGCAGCAACTGCTGCTCCGCGCCCTGATCGCCTGGTTTGCCAAACAGCCGCAGGACGGCGATCTCGTCCGTTGGGGCACCAGCCTGCACGACCGCTTCATGCTGCCCCATTTCGTCTGGGCCGACTTCCTGGGCGTGCTGGATGACCTCAAGGGCGCCGGCTATCCGTTCGATCCGGTCTGGTTTGAAGCCCAGCGCGAGTTCCGCTTCCCGGCCTACGGCCATGTGGAGCACGGCGGCGTCTCCCTGGAGATCCGTCATGCGCTCGAGCCCTGGCATGTCATGGCCGAGCAGAGCACCGGCGGCGGTACGGCGCGCTTTGTCGACGCCTCGGTCGAGCGGCTGCAGATCCTGGCGACAGGCCTGACCCCGGAGCGGCACATCATCACCTGCAACGGCCGCGCCCTGCCCATGACCTCGACCGGTCTTGCCGGTCAGGCCGTGGCCGGGGTCCGCTACAAGGCCTGGCAACCGCACAGCGGCCTGCACCCCACTATCGCGCCGCAGGGACCGCTGACGTTCGACATCGTTGATCGCTGGAATGGCCGCTCGCTGGGCGGCTGCGTCTACCACGTCAGCCATCCGGGCGGTCGGAACTACGACACCGTTCCGGTCAACAGCTACGAGGCCCAGGCGCGTCGGCTGGCGCGGTTCCAGCAACACGGCCATACTCCGGGTCCTATCGAGGTGGCGTCTGAGTCTCGCAGTCTCGAGTTCCCGTTGACCCTGGATCTGAGACGCCCTGTTGGCCGCTGACACCGCCTTGCGAGACCCCGACGCCGGCGCGCAGGCGCGGTTGCAGACATGGCTGAACGGCTATCGTCCGTTCGCCGACGCGCCAGACGAACTGATCGGCCGGCACGGCGCCATGCCGGAGGCCTGGACCCGCTATCTCGGCGCCCTGGCGGCGTTCCCGCCGGGCGAGTTCGAGGATCGCTTCGCCCTGGCGACTCGGCACATCCGCGACACCGGTGTGTCCCACCGCATCTACGGCGACGACAACGAACGCACCTGGCCCCTCAATCCCTTGCCGCTGATCCTTGGCGAGGAGGAATGGGCGCATATCGCCGCCGGGGTGGAGCAACGGGCCGGCCTGATCGAGGCGGTGCTGACCGATGTCTACGGCGACGCAAAACTGATCAGCGAAGGCCATCTGCCGGCCGCGGCGGTGACGGGCAGCAGCGATTTCATCCGGGCCATGCGCGGCGTCTCGCCGCCTGGCGGCCGGCCGATGCATATCTACGCCGCCGATCTGGGCCGGGGACCGGACGGCCGCTGGTGGGTGCTGGATGACCGTACCCAGGCCCCTTCCGGCGCCGGTTACGCGCTGGAAAACCGCCTGGTTCTCTCTCGCGCCTTCCCCAAGCTCTATAACGCCATGAACGTGCAGCGGCTGGCGCCCTTCTTCAGCGACTTCCGCGCCAGCCTCGCCGAGGCCGCCCGCCGCAGCGATCCCCGCATCTGCCTTTTGAGCCCCGGCTCGTTCAGCGAAACCTATTTCGAACAGGCCCATCTGGCCCGTTACCTGGGCTTCCTGCTGGTCGAGGGCGACGATCTGGTGGTGCGTGATGGTCAGGCCTATGTGCGGACCATCGCCGGCCTCAAGCGCGCCGACGTCATCTGGCGGCGGGTCGACGCCGACTTCATCGACCCGCTGGAACTGAACAGCGCCTCGCGGCTGGGCGTCCCCGGCCTGCTGGAGGCGATCAGGGCCGGCGGCGTGGTGGTCTCCAACATGCCGGGGTCCGGCCTGCTGGAATCGCGGGCCCTGCTCAGCTTCCTGCCTGCCTTAAGCCGCCGGATGCTGGGTGAAGACCTCAAGCTGCCCAATGTCGCCACCTGGTGGTGCGGCCAGCCGCGCGAACGCAGTCTCGTCGAGAGCCGCATCGACAGCCTGGCCATCGCCGCCGCCTTCAACGGTCAGGGCCACCCGGCGCTGGCCAAGGGGCCGCGCATGCTGGCCGACCTGTCGCCCGACGTCCGCCAGTCGCTGATCGAAGCCATGCGGGACCGCCCGGTCGATTTCGTCGGCCAGGAAGTGGTCCGCCTGTCCACCACCCCCGCCTGGCGCGATGGCGCGCCTCAGCCAAGCCCCTTCGTCCTGCGGGTCTTCGCAGTCGCAACCTCGGACGGCTGGAAGGTCATGCCCGGCGGCTTCTGCCGCGTGTCCGACCAGAAGGACGCCCGCGCCATCTCCATGGGCGACGGGGCCCAGGCGGCCGACGTCTGGGTGCTGTCGAACAAGCCGGTCGAGCGCATCTCGCTGATGACCCAGCGGGACGACGTCAAGGTCCGGCGCATCATGGGCAACCTGCCCAGCCGCGCCGCTGACAACCTGTTCTGGCTAGGCCGCTATCTGGAGCGGGCGGAGGGCACGCTTCGCCTGGTCCGCAGCCTCTGCACCAGCCTGATGGATTCCGACGCCGCCCTGCATGGGGCAGGCGAGACCCTGGCCAAGCTTCAGGGCCTTCTGGTCGAATGGGGCGCTGTCGGTGAAGAGGCGCCGCAGCGGGTTTCCGGTTTCGTCGCCAGCGCCCTGCATGACGAGGACGCCTACGGCTCGGTCATCCGCCTCGTCCGCGCCGCGCGCCGCGCCGCAGCCAGCATGCGCGAGCGCCTGTCGGAAGATTTCTGGAAACTGCTGCAGGATCTCGAGAACCGACTATCGGGCAGGGGGCAGGATCAGATTTCGGAGGCCGAGGGTCTGGCGCGAACCGAAGCCGCGCTGCAGGCGCTCGCCACTTTGTCAGGCCTGGCGCAGGAGAATATGAACCGGGTGGCCGGTTGGCGGTTTCTCGACATGGGCCGCCGTATCGAGCGCGGCGTCAACACCTGCCGGATCATGCGCAAGTTGGCCAAGGACGACGCAACCCTCGACGATCTCGACCTGCTGCTCGATCTGGTCGACAGCCAGATCACCTACCGTTCGCGCTATCTGGTCGGCATGGCCCTGACGCCGGTCCGGGATCTGGTCATGCTCGATCCCTAC
>JANPKF010000630.1:0-4327 GCA_031425895.1 Caulobacteraceae bacterium
GTCGTCGAGGGTGAGAAGCCCACCACGAACCGCCGCCACGACCTCCGCCTTGCGGCGGATCACCCACCGCTCGGTGTTGGGGGGCGGCAGGTCGGACAGCGTCAGGGGCGCGCCGGTCGGACCGATCACGTACTTCTCGCCCTTGCTGTTGACCCGCTGCTGCTGCTGCTGAAGCATGGTTCTACGCCTCTCCTGGACATCACTGTTGAGGGAGACCATAGCGCTCACGCGATAACACGCCGTGAATCGGTCTAGTAAAGATACAAGTAACCACGGATTGTCCCCGCTTTAACGCATTGTTTCATCTTGGAACAGCGGCGTTAACCGCCATTAGTCTCTTGGTTAATTATCTCTTGATGCTGAGCAGCTCTTCCAGCATCTGATCGGCCGTCGAAATGATCTTTGACGAGGCCGAATAGGCCCGCTGGGTGATGATCAGGCCGGTGAACTCGCTGGAGAGGTCGACCGTCGAGGCCTCGAGGGTCGAGGGCGCGATCGCCCCAGCGCCGCCGGTGCCGGCTCCCTTCAGGCTGTAGGTGCCGCTGTCCTGGGTCACCCGATAGGAGTTGCCGTTGGCCGAGCGCAGGCCGTCAGGATTGGCGAAGGTGGCGATGGCGACCTGGGCGATCTGGCGGCTGATGCCGTTGTCGAAGATGGCGGTGACGAAGCCGTCCTCGTCGATCTCGACATTGGTCAGATTGCCGAAGGCCGTGCCGTTGGTGTTGACGCCCTGGACGATCGACTGGCTGTCGTACTGGGTCAGGCCGCCGGCCCCGCCGGCGATGTCGATGCGGATTTCCTGGTCGTCGATGCCGAGGCCGGCCGCCCAGTTGGCGGCGCCCGCCCCGGGCGCGCCACTGGCCGAAGCGCCGAAGGTCAGGATTGGGTTGGTCGCGTCGATCAGGGTGGTGTTGGTCGTGTCCATGCGGCCGTCGGGCGTGAAGGCGACGATGCCGGTCTTCAGCTGGCCGTTGGAAAGGCCGGCGCCGGTGACGACGTCGCTGGCCGGCACGGCCCGGATCTCGGCGTACCACTGGTTGGGCACATTGCTCTTCAGGAAGTCGACCTGCAGCGTCCGCTTGCCGCCCTTGGAGTCGGAGGCCGGGATCTGGACCGAGAAGTCCGGCTTCACCCCGGTGCCGAGGTCGGCGTCGTACATCGCCATCGAGTTGGTGGAGGCGTTGTAGGTGGCCAGTTCGGCGGAGACGGCCTGGCTGGACTTCAGGTTGGCGCTGACCGCCACGCGGGTGGTCGGCTCGGCGGCGCCGCCGACGTTGGAGACATTGATCGAGCTGAGGCGCGACAGGTCCGAGGGGTCGGTGGTGATGACGCCCTGGTCATCGACCAGCCAGCCCTGCAGGTAGAGCCCGGACTCGTTTTTGAGGTAGCCGAGGTTGTCGAGCTGGAAGCTGCCGGCGCGGGTGAAGCTGCGGGCGTCGCTCGACTGCAGGTCCTCGGGCTTTTCGGTGACGACAAAGAAGCCGGCGCCGCTGATCGCAAGGTCCGTCGAGTTGGACGTCGACTGCGGCAGGCCCTGCTGGGTGACGTACTGCCGCGTTTGGGCCTGGACGCCGCCGGCCGCGTAGGCGGCGCTGCGGTTGTTGCCGGAGACCAGGGTCCCGAAGTTGGCCTGGCTACGCTTGTAGCCGACCGTGTTGACGTTGGAGATGTTGTCGGAAATCGCGGCGAGGGCCGACGAGTTCGCGACCAGACCAGACACCCCGGCGAGCATGGCGCTGTTGATGCTCATTGGTTTCTTATCCTTGCCTAAGCGGAATGGGTTTCACCTGGGCGCGTTTTGCGTTTGCGGAGCGTTCCGCTGCGGAGCCATTCGGGCTCCACTTTGTCCGGGTCGTCGTCAGATCGTGTTGCTCACGGCCGTGACGGCGCTGATCGGCACCTTGGTCTTGCCGATCGTGACGATGTTGGTGCCGTCCACCGACTGCACGGCCGTGGCCACGCCGGTCAGAGTCTGGATGGCGGAGAATTTGGCCCCGGCCGAGTCGGTCGGCGTGATGCGCAGGCCGTAGTCACCGTCGGTGAGCTGGGTCCCGAGGTTGTTCTTGCCGTCCCATTCGAAGCTGTGGTTGCCGGCGGCCGTGGCGGTCATCACCTTGCTGGCGACGATATTGCCCTTGGCGTCGAGCACGTCGAGCTGAACGCTGTTGGCGCCGCGCGGCAGATTGTAGGCCCAGGTCGCCTTGCCGTCCTGCAGAGAGGCGGCGCCGGTGGTGGCGGTCACCGTCTTGCCGATCAGGTTGACCGAGTCGGCCAGGCCCCCGTCGCTCATGCCGACCAGGGCGGCCAGCAGGTCGTTGGTCAGGAGCTGCTGCTCGACCCCGGTCATCTGGACGATCTGTTGCGTGAACTGGCTCGAGTCCATCGGCGAAAGCGGGTCCTGGTTCTTCAGCTGTGTGGTCAGCAGGCTCAGGAAGGTCTCGGTGCTGTCGGCCAGCCGCCCGCGGCTGTCGCTGATCTTGTCGAGAACACTTGTGCCAGAGGAAACGGCGTCGACCATGGTGTGGGTCCTAGATCAGCAGGTCCAGGCCACGGCGGGCCTGGTAACGGATGGGGGTGGCGGCCAGTTCTTCGTCGAGGGCCCCCTGGGCCCGGGCGAAGGCCTTGCCGGCCTGTTCGGTGCGGTCCGACTGGCTGTCGGTGGCTTGTTGCTGCCGGCGTTCGCCGTTGAAATCGAAGCTCAGGGCGCCTTCGCCCAGGTTGAAGCCGGCCTGTTCCAGCGCCGAGCGCAGTTCCTGGGCCCGGCCGCGCAGTTCGCTGAGGCCCACGGCGTTATCAAAGCCGAGCTGGGCGGTCAGCTTGCCGTCCGCGCCGATCTCGACGCTGACCTCGACCTTGCCGAGGCCATGCGGATCGAGTTGCAGGTCGAACCGGGTCGCCTGGCCTTCAAGCTTGTCGAGGATGCCGGCGGCCAGTTTGGCCACCGTCTCCGGCGCGCCGCGCACCTGGGCGGCGAAAGCCGTGGCTCCAGCGGCCAAGGCATCGAGCTTGGCGGTGATGGCCTGGGCCGTGGCGTCGGCGGAGCGGGTCGGCGTGTCGGGCCCTTCGGCTTCACGGGCGACCAGTTCGACCGGCGCGAGTTCGTCATCGCCGGACAGAAGGGTTTCCTTGACCTCGGCGACCGACGTCGCGGTCGGCCCGGCCTCGGCGGCCTCGACCTTCGCGGCATTGGCCTCGCCAGCCGACGAGACCTTGCGCGTCGGTGTCGCCGGCTTGGTCTCGACCGGCGGGGTCATGACAGTCGGGGTCATGACAGTCGGGGCCGCGACCGTTTCAGCCATGGCCGATGCCGGCTCGGTCGCCGATTGCAGCACGGCCTGGGCCGCGGCGACCGCGATGGCCGGGTCCTCCGCCGGAATCGTCGGAGCCGGAACCGGCAGAGGCTGCTGGCCGCTCACCGGCTCGCGGCGCTGCGGGAGGGCCGGATCGACCTTTTCGGGCGCCTGACGCGCCAGCAAGGTGTCGAGGCGGGTCGCTTCCGTTGTCGCCGCTTCGGTCGAGACGCCTGCGGTCGCCGCACTGATCGCTGCCTTGATGGTCCGGGACCCGCCGCCGGTCATCGGCTCTTCGGCGCCTTGTCTGATCGGCGACTGGCTCAGCGACTGGGTCAGCCAGCCCGCGGCGCCGGACTGGCCGAGCAGGGCCGCGAGGTCACCGGTCTCGGCCTGGGTTTCGGCTTCGGCCGCCAGGTCCAGGCCTTCAGCGGGATTCCCGTCGGCGCCGCCCTGCAGCATGGCCAGAATGGCTTCGAAGCCATCCACGGCCCCGCCCACGGTATCGCCCATGGCCAGCCTGGCAGCCGGCTGGACGAAAGAGGCGATGATGGCGGCGGGCGCGGTCATGGCGCTGTGGCGACCCTGGACAGGAGGAAGTTTGGCGGCGCCTGCTGCGCCCGGCTTATTCGGCCTTCCCCAAGCAACCGCCGGGCCAACTGGTGAGAACCTTGTTTTTGTTGACGTTTCCTCAGATCTACGGGGCGCCGCCGATATCTGCTGTGGCGAATCTTGCCGGGCTCGCCCGGTCGAAAAGGACCGGGTGCGGAACGCCGGACCAGTTGGCGCCGTCCTTGCGCAACCCTTTCCGAGCATTCCCGGCGCTTCAGAAGGAAGCCCAATAAAATCAAAGCCTTGGTTTAGACCCTATACGCGCGGGCCCGGTCCCGCCCGGCAGAAACCGCCGGTTCGCGTCAGGTCTTGCCGGGCAGGAGTTGCGAAGGGCCATGTCCCTCAACAGCATCATGTCCTCGGCGACCACCGGCCTGATGGCGGCCCAGACCGGCCTGCGGGCCGTCTCGGACAACATCGCCAAC
>JANPKF010000631.1:0-1792 GCA_031425895.1 Caulobacteraceae bacterium
CCTATCTCACGGCAGATTGTCGCGGTAACCTCAGACGCATTCATGCAGAGTTTCAAACAGCCCACGGGTTACATCTGCGGCATGGCTGCGAACCAGACCAAGGCCGGGAACGCCGTTGCTGCCTTTGATCTGAGTGCGGCTGCGCTCGAGCGCGCCGTTGCGGCGGGCTGTGTCGCAGCTGATTCGGTCCCGGCTGCAGTGCGCGATGCCGAGGTGGTCATCACCATGCTGCCGGCGGGGCCCCACGTCCTGAAGGTCTATTCCGAGCAGATCATCGGCGTGGCACCGTCGTCGGCGCTGCTGCTCGACTGCTCGACGATCGACGTGGAGACAGCCCGCAAGGTGGCGGGTCTGGCCAGGGAAGCCGGCTATGCCTTCGCCGACGCGCCGGTATCGGGCGGCACGATGGCAGCAGATGCCGGGACGCTCGCCTTCATGGTCGGATGCGACGAGCCAGACTTCGCCCGCATTGAGGCGGCGCTGGAGCCGATGAGCCGAGCGACCTTCCGGGCCGGGGACCACGGGGCCGGGCAGGCGGCCAAGATCTGCAACAACATGATCCTGGGCATCACCATGCTGGGGACGTGCGAGGCGATTGCCCTGGCCGAAAAGCTGGGGCTGGACCAGGTCAAATTCTTCGACATCGCCGCCAAGTCGTCGGGCCAGAGCTGGAGCGTGACGACCTACTATCCCTGGCCCGGTCCGGTGCCGACCGCGCCTTCGAATCGCAACTACGAGGGCGGATTTGCGACGGCGATGATGCTCAAGGACCTCAAGCTGGCGCAGGACGCGGCAGCGAAGTCGGGGGCCTCGACGCCGCTGGGGGCGCAATCGGAGGCACTGTTCCAGCTGTTCGACGGGCTGGGTCACGGCGGCAAGGATTTCTCGGGCATCCTCCAGATGCTGCGCGGCAGGCTGGACGAGCTCTAGACTGTAAATGTCCTCCCCATTCGCGCCAGCGGATGGGGAGGGGGACCGCGAAGCGGTGGCGGGGCAGTCGCCGCCTTGGGCTCTGTACGGATCAGAAATCCAACCGCGTCTGCGTCTGGCGGCCCCTCCGTCTCGTCGCTGCGCGCCGAGCCACCTCCCCGCGCCATGCGCGGGGAGGAGAATGAGAGCCGATATCAATTAAGGTCTTGCGACCTTTTTACCCTTCCGTCCGTGTGGACTTTGGCCCCTTGTAGGCGCAGACACCGCGTCACGCAGTATAAGCGAAAGAACCAAAGTCTTGTTCGACTATAAGGCCGCCTTTCAAACCGCCGTGGAGCAGGTCCGTACCGAGGGCCGCTACCGTGTTTTTGCTGACCTGAAGCGTGTTCAGGGCCGGTTCCCGCTGGCGACGCGCCGTCGCGAGGACGGGTCCGAGCAGGACGTGGTGGTCTGGTGTTCGAACGACTATCTCGGGATGGGCCAGCACCCGTCTGTGCTCGAGGCCATGAAGTCGGCGGTGGACGAGTCCGGAGCCGGAGCGGGCGGGACTCGCAACATCTCCGGGACCACGCGTTCGGCGGTGGACCTCGAGGCCGAACTGGCGAGCTGGCACCGCAAGGAAGCCGCGCTGCTGATGACCTCGGGCTATGTGGCCAATGAGGCGACCCTGACGGCGCTGCAGCGGATCATGCCGGGCCTGATCATCTTTTCCGACAGCCTGAACCACGCTTCGATGATCGCAGGCATTCGCAATGGCGGCTGCGAGCGGCATGTGTTCCTGCACAACGACCTGGAACACCTTGAGAGCCTGCTGGCAGCAGCCCCGGCGGATGCGCCCAAGCTGATCGCCTTCGAGAGTGTC
>JANPKF010000632.1:0-10163 GCA_031425895.1 Caulobacteraceae bacterium
ACTTTGGAGCCATCCGGCTCCGGGTGCATGCCGCTTTGTACAGACTACGATGTCTTCACCCGTATCTCTTCCGCCGACCTGGTGGCTTTGCCGGAGGTTCCCCACCCGATCCCATTCCGAACTCGGTCGTTAAGTCCTCCAGGGCCAATGGTACTTCGTCTTAAGGCGCGGGAGAGTAGGTCGCCGCCAGGTCCGCCGAAGAGATACGTCATAAAGCCCCGCTTCACCCTGATTAAGTGAAGCGCTGACCCTTACTTACGATAGCACACCCCGGTCTTGCCGCGGGATGGAGCAGCCCGGTAGCTCGTCAGGCTCATAACCTGAAGGTCGCAGGTTCAAATCCTGCTCCCGCACCCAAGCATCACAAAATAGCCCCGCAGGCGTAAGCTAGCGGGGCTTTTTGCTGGGCAGCGTCCGGCCACTTGCCGCATCGGCTCTTTGGCTGCACGTTTGGGGCGGGGAGGGCGGAATGATCCGACATACCGCGTTGATCGTCGTCGCCGCGACCCTCCTGGGGCTAGTCGACGCGAGCGCTGCGCAGGAACCCGTCTTTGATCCCGCGCCGCTTCTCAACGAAGCCCTTTATGTCGCGCGTCACCACGCCTATCGCAGAAGCAAGGTGGACTGGCCGGTGCTTGAGGCACAGGTGAGGGCCAAGGCGGCCGGGGCCCGTGACGCGCTGGATCTGTTGCCGGCCTATGTCGTTCTGCTCAACGGTCTGGGCGACAACCACAGCCGGGTCCAGGCCTCCACGGCGGGGACCCAGGCGTTTGAGGCGCGCCATGGCCTATCCTTCGAGGCGGCATCGGGGATCCGCAGGTCCGGGCCGATTGTGACCTCGAGCTTTGGCGATCGCCGTCAACAGGAGAGCCGGACGGTGACCCTGTTCGGCGGGCGTGAAGCCCAACTACTCGTCGTGCCCGCCTTCCGTGGGGATGAGCCGATGATCCAGGCCTATGCCAACGGACTGTTCGGGTCGTTGGCTTCGGCGGCGCCGCGCGCCTGCGGCTATATCCTCGATCTTCGTGGAAATGGCGGAGGCAACATGTGGCCGATGGTCACCGGCCTGGCGCCGTTGCTGGGCGACGGTTTGGCTCTTGGTCACCGGGATGCGGCAGGCGTCAACAGTACGCGGGGAATTCTGAAGGGCGGCGCCAGCTATTGGGTCGGCCCCGAGCGCGGCGGTGAAGTGATCGTTGCAGTGGAGGGTTGGCGCGACCTCGGGCTTGAAGGGCAGCCGGTCGCGGTCCTGCAGGACGACGCCGTCGCCAGTTCAGGGGAGGCCGTGTTGGCGGTCTTCGCCGGTCGGGCCCGCACCCGGTCGTTTGGACAGAAGAGCTACGGCGTCGCCAGTTCCAACCGGGGCTTCGAGCTGTCCGACCAGACAAATCTGGTCATCACCACGGCGATGATGACCGATCGTCAGGGCCGGATCTATCCCGACGGGTTCTCACCCGACGAACCAGTCGTCTCTGGACCCGGGATGGCGGATGATCCGGACGACGCCGTGGTCGAGGCAGCCAAGTCCTGGCTCGGACGGCAGCCGGGCTGTCGCCAGGCGGGATAGCGGCGCGCGGATGTCGCCTGACGCTTGTGGCCGTGGTCCAGCCGGCGTGGTCGAGGACAAACCTCGTCGGCTGATCGGGGCCAAGGCGGCGGCGTGTCGGTGATCGGCACTTCTGCCTGCGGACTCGAGTCTCAACCTGAACGGACCCTCATCCCGCCCGGTGATGCGGCCGGCCTTAATTGCGGCGCTGGGACGGGTGATCGATAGGCAGGCTTTAGGTCCTGGAGGTCCTGATGATCCGTCCTGTCCTGGCGATCGCCATTCTGATGAGCGCCGGCGGCGCCATTGCCGCCGAGCCCATGGATCCGTTCGAGCGGCAGATCGCCCTCGGAAGGCTGTCGGCCATGGTCGGGGCGGCCAGCAGTGTGATGGGCGAGGACAGCCACAATGACGGCGAGGACGCGCCCGCCCAATATGCCCGCCTCTATCGCACCTCGCTGGAGCTCGAAGCGTTGCGGGCGAGGGCCTGCGGTGCGGGCCGCATCAAGGGACCGGTCTGCCGGCGGCGCTATGCCCCGGCCTGGCTTCGGCCGCCCGGCAGCTTCACCCCGACCCGACCTCAGGTGTGGCGCTGGACCGACCTGCTGCAGGGGGAGGTCATGACGGTGACCGGCGCGGTCTGCGACACAGCGCCGCCAGAGCCCGAGGGGCCCTGCGCCTGTTCCGTGGAGTAGGTCAGCTCGCCATCTTCGCGACGTGGAGCTCGAGCTGGTCGAGGCCGGAGTTGGTCCCCTGTTCGAAACCGGCCCCGACGTGTTCGGCATACATGCGCGCTGAGCCGAAGACGGTCCGGGAGGTGACGGTGGTCTGGCCCTGCAACTCGTCGAAGGTGATGGTGGTGACCATTCGCTCGGCCCCGGCGATCTCGAAGCCGTTGTCCCACTTGATCAGTTTGTCCGGCTCGATCTCCAGATAGGTCCCACCGAAGGGCGGGTTCTGCACACCGGTCGAGCCGGTCATCGCCATGCGCCACTGGCCGCCGACCCGGAAGTCCATCTCGCAGAAGGTCACGGGCCAGCCGACCGGACCGAACCACTGCATGATGTGCTCGCGCTCGGCGTGGGCCTTGAAGAGCAGGCGGGCGGGGGCGTCGAAGACCCGAACAATGGTCAGGGTGCGGGCTTCGGTGTTCGTGTCGTCACTCACCTTTAGCGTCCATCATCTTGAGATCTTTCACATAAGCGTCGAGCCGCTCAAAGCTCTCTTCCCAGAACCGGCGGTAGTCGCCAAGCCAGGCATCGACGCCGGCCAGGGCTTTGGGATCGAGCCGCACGGGGCGAAACTGGGCTTCCCGGCCTCTGGAGACCAGGCCGGCCCGCTCCAGGACCTTGAGGTGCTTGGAGATCGTCGGCTGCGCCAGATTGAAGGCATCGACCAACTGGCTCACGGTCGCCTCCCGTCCCGCAATGCGAGCCAGGATGGCGCGGCGGGTCGGGTCGGACAGGGCGCCGAATACGCGGTCCAGGGTGTCGTCGACGGCAGGCATGTGCATTGCCCTGTTTCAATATAGCCAAATGGCAATATAGTGAGATCGCTGTCAAGCGAGGGTGCGGGGCCGTGTCGCAGCGACAGGGACTCCAGCCTCCACTATCCGGGGCGCCGTGCCTTTGCCCAACCGAGCGTCCCCATGAACGAGCTGATCCGCGCCGCCTTCTCCGCCCGCTGGCTGTCCGGCGCCACGGTCTTCCTGGTTGCCTGGATCATCGGCTCGAAGGCCGCCGAGGGCATGAGCGCCCTGCAGTGGGCAGGCGCCATCGTCGCCCTGGCCGGCTCCATCGCCTGGGCGGTGATCGAGCAGGTCTGGCCGGCGCATCAGCGTCTGCCGGCGGAAGATTAGCCAGCGGCGCGAAGATCGCCCCATCCGGGCGATATCACGCGGAATTTCCTGATTCTTTCGGTGCTTATCCCCGCCTGTGACAGCGGGTCCGCTTGAATGCGCCTGCAAAGCGCCCAACTATCTTTGCAAACGTACCCGTTCGTAACGAAACGGGAACGCCGCGACGCCGATTATCGGGTCGCGGGCAGGAGACAGGTAAATGTCAGAACTTCGTACGCTTCCGGTGTTGCCGCTTCGGGACATCGTTGTGTTTCCTCATATGGTCGTTCCCCTGTTCGTGGGCCGAGAGAAATCCGTCCGCGCCCTTGAAGAGGTGATGCGCGGCGACAAGCAGATCCTGCTGGCCACCCAGAAGAACAGCGCCGATGACGATCCGGCCGCGGACGCCATCTATGACGTCGGCGTCGTGGCCACTGTGCTGCAGCTGCTGAAACTGCCCGACGGCACCGTCAAGGTGCTGGTCGAGGGCAAACAGCGCGCGGCCGTGACACGCTTCGTCGGCTCCGAAGACTTCTATGAAGCCGAGGCCGCCATCCTCGACGAGGACGACGGCGAAGAGCATGAGGCCGAGGCCCTCAGCCGCGCCGTGGCCGAGCAGTTCGAGGCCTACGTCAAGCTCAACAAGAAGATCCCGCCGGAAGCGCTGGCGTCGATCCCGCACATCACCGAGCCTGGCAAGCTGGCCGACAGCATCGCCGCCCACCTGTCCGTCAAGATCGGCGACAAGCAGCAGCTGCTCGAGCTGTTCAACGTCGTGAAGCGCCTTGAGAAGGTGTTCTCGCTGATGGAAGGCGAGATTTCCGTCCTGCAGGTCGAGAAGAAGATCCGCAGCCGCGTGAAGCGGCAGATGGAGAAGACCCAGCGCGAGTATTACCTGAACGAGCAGATGAAGGCGATCCAGCGCGAGCTGGGCGACCAGGACGATGGTCGCGACGAACTCGTCGAGCTCGAAAAGCGCATCAAGAAGACCAAGCTCTCCAAGGAAGCGCGGACCAAGGCCGACGCGGAGCTGAAGAAGCTGCGCAACATGAGCCCGATGTCGGCCGAGAGCACCGTGGTGCGCAACTATCTCGACTGGCTGCTGTCCATCCCGTGGGGCAAGGCCAAGCCGAAGAAGATCGATATCGCCAAGGCCGAAGCCATTCTCGAAGAGGATCACTACGGCCTGGAGAAGGTGAAGGAGCGCATCCTCGAGTACCTGGCTGTGCAGTCGCGGACCAAGTCCCTGAAGGGCCCGATCCTCTGCCTCGTCGGCCCTCCCGGCGTCGGCAAGACCTCGCTCGGCCGTTCGATCGCCAAGGCGACCAGCCGGGAGTTCGTGCGCCTGTCCCTGGGCGGCGTGCGCGATGAGGCCGAAATCCGTGGCCACCGTCGGACCTACATCGGCTCGATGCCCGGCAAGATCATCCAGTCGATGAAGAAGGCCAAGGCGGTCGACCCGTTCTTCCTGTTCGACGAGATCGACAAGATGGGCAGCGACTACCGGGGCGATCCGTCCTCGGCCCTGCTTGAGGTGCTGGACCCGGCTCAGAACTCGACCTTCGCCGACCACTATCTGGAGGTCGACTACGACCTCAGCCAGACGATGTTCGTGACCACGGCCAACAGCCTGAACATGCCCCAGCCACTGCTGGACCGCATGGAGATCATCCGCATCCCCGGCTACACCGAGGCCGAGAAGATCGAGATCGCCAAGCGGCACGTGCTGCCCAAGCTGACCAAGGACCACGGCCTGACGCCGGAAGACTTCGTCGTGCCGGAAAAGGCGATCCAGGACCTGATCCGCTACTACACCCGGGAAGCCGGCGTGCGGTCGCTGGAGCGGGAACTGGGCAACCTGGCGCGGAAGACGGTGCGGGATCTGGCCCGTGAGGACGTCAAGTCGATCACCATCGACGACGAACGGCTGGCCAAGTACGCCGGTATCCAGAAGTACCGCTATGGCGAGACGGATGAGGAGGATCAGGTCGGTATCGTCACCGGTCTGGCCTGGACCGAGTTCGGCGGCGAGATCCTGACCATCGAGGCGGTCAAGATGCCCGGCAAGGGCCGTATGTCGATCACCGGTAACCTCAAGGATGTCATGAAGGAGAGCATCGCCGCGGCGAACTCCTACGTGCGTTCGCGCTCGACCAAGTTCGGCATCAAGCCGCCGGCCTTCGAGAAGACCGACGTCCACGTCCACGTTCCGGAAGGGGCGACCCCGAAAGACGGTCCCTCGGCCGGTGTGGCCATGGCCATCGCCATTATCTCTGTGCTGACCGGCATTCCGATCCGCAAGGATATCGCCATGACCGGGGAGGTGACCCTGCGGGGCCGCGTCCTGCCGATCGGCGGCCTGAAGGAAAAGCTGCTGGCCGCCCTGCGCTCGGGGATCAAGACCGTCCTCATCCCGCAGGAGAACGAGAAGGATCTGGCTGATGTGCCGCAGACGGTGAAGGACGCCCTCGAAATCGTCCCGATCTCGACGGTGGATCAGGCCATTGCCCGCGCCTTGATCAGCGCTCCGGTCGCCATTGAGTGGTCGGAAGACGACGAGCCGGTTGTTGCGCCTGCGAAGGTCGAAGAAGCCGACGGAGACGCCGTGATTACCCACTAAGGGTGATCATCGGTATATGAACGTCGATAATGTGCGCGGCCCGGGGTGACTCGGGCCGCGTTTCTTTTGACGCCTAGCCGACAGTCTTCATAATCGTTCCAGGCGAGGGGCCTCGCGCGTTGCGCGAAGACCGCGCCGCACAACGGATTTGGGCTGGGAGACTGCCTATGACGAAGGCCGAACTGGTCGCCGCGATTGCGGACGGCGCGGGATTGAACAAGACCCAGGCGGGGGCCGCCCTCGAAGCCTTCACCGGGGCGGTGACGGCGTCTCTGAAGAAGGGTGAGGACGTGCGTCTGGTGGGCTTTGGCGCCTTCAAGGCTGTCTCCCGTGCGGCGGGCACCGCCCGCAATCCCCGCACCGGCGAGACCGTCAAGCGGCCGGCCAGCAAGACTGCCCGTTTCCAGGTCGGCGAAGGCCTGAAGTCGGCGCTCAACGGCTGACTCTCGGGCGCAAGATGCCAGCGGACAACCGCTGGCGTCTTGCCAAGCACGGCAATTGGGGCTGTGGTGACCGCGGGGCTGGTCCTGCGGGGGAAAGCGCATGTCGGTAATTCAACGTTCCACAGCGGCCATCGCCGCGCTGCTGCTGGCCAGTACCGCTGCGCCGCCGGCCCTGGCCCAGGCCAACAGCGCATCGCCGCGCCCCGGCTATGTGGTCGCCAGCTTCTGCAACAAGATGGCGGGAACCATCTATCTGGCGGTCAGCTACCGGGAAGCGCCCGGATCGGATCGCTGGGTGGTCGAGGGCTGGAAGCAGATCGGCGGCAACAGCTGCATCACCCTGACCGTGCCCAACGACGGCATGATCTACGACTACGCTGAGGACGAGGCCAACGGTGACTGGGGCGGCGACTTCAAGCTCTGCGTCGAACGGCCGGGGCCGTTCAAGCGCATCAACAGCCCCGACTACACCTGCAACGACGATCTGCTGGTGGGGTTTGGCGAGACCGACGTCACCGGCCAGGCCAGCAAGACGATCAACTACAACCCTTGAGCCATTCGCCGCATTGAGCCTTTCTCTGGGGCGCTTCTGCGGCTACATCCACCCGGCGCGGGCGACTAGCTCAGCTGGTTAGAGCATCTCGTTTACACCGAGAGGGTCGGCGGTTCGAATCCGTCGTCGCCCACCATTCTCTTTCGGGAGGATCGCCGGATCACCGCCGCCACCAGCGCCTTCATCCTGGTCGTCGCCTTTCTGACCGCCATCCTGACGGGCGTGTTCGGGCTGGCGGGGGGGCTGGTGCTGATGGGCGCCCTGGCGCTGGTGCTGCCGGTGTCGGCGGCGTTTGTGACGCACGGGGTGATCCAGATCGTCGCCAACGGGTCGCGGGCCATCCTGCACCGCAAGCACCTGAACTGGCGGATCATCAGCCTCTATGCGGTCGGCGCCCTGGTCGCGGGGATCATTGTCACCCTGGTCAGCTACAGTCCGTCAAAGGGGCTGCTGTTCCTTGTGCTGGGTCTGTGCCCCATCCTGGTGTGGCTGCCGCGCGGTTTGCTGTCTCTGGATGCCGCCAGGCCGCCGCAGGCGCTGGCTTGCGGCCTGCTGGTCACCGGGCTCAATCTGGTCGCGGGGGTCGCGGGGCCCCTCCTCGATATCTTCTTCGTCCGCACAGAGATGACCCGGCACCAGATCGTCGCCACCAAGGCCGGGACGCAGGTGTTCAGCCATCTGGCCAAGGTTGTGGTGTTCGGGGCGCCGCTGCTGCGGATGGGCGGGGAGGGGGTTCCGCCCTGGTGGGTCTTTGCTCTGGCCGCGCCGCTGTCGATTGCGGGGACGATGGTTGGAGGCAAGATCCTTGACCGGCTGACGGACGTCTCGTTCCTCAAGTGGACCCGATGGATCGTCACCGGGATAGGGGCGATCTACCTTTATCAGGCCTGGAGACTGTTTCAGGCCTGAACGGTCATCCATCTGGTGGCGTGGCGCGTAGGTAGGGTCATGATCTTGCTAGCTGTTGCCGTGGCTCTGGGGCTGAGCGTCTTGATGGCCATCGCCTGGTTCTACCAGCGAGCCGTCGCCAACGGCGGCTGGACGGACGTCTTCTGGAGCTTCGGCATGGGACCGGCGGGGGCCGTGGCGGCCCTCTGGCCCCTAGGCGGCGAGACGACGCCGCGACAGTGGATCGCCGGCGGGTTGATCCTGTTCTGGTCACTGCGGCTGGGAACGCACCTGTTCCGGCGCGTGGCCGGCGCCGAGGAAGATCCGCGCTACGCCGGCTTCCGCAAGGACTGGGGCAAGGACTTCCAGCCGAGGATGTTCGGCTTCCTGCAGGCGCAGGCGGTGTCCGGCGCCCTGTTGTGCCTCGCCATCCTGGTTGCGGCGCGCAACCCCGCGCCTGGCCTGGCCTGGAGCGATATCGCCGCCGGGCTGATCCTGGCCGGCGGCATCGCCGGCGAGAGTCTGGCCGATGCGCAGCTCTCGCGCTTCAAGGCCAATCCCGCGAACAAGGGCAAGGTCTGTGACGTGGGCCTGTGGGGCTGGTCGCGGCATCCCAACTATTTCTTTGAATGGACCATCTGGCTGGCCTGGCCGGTGATGGCGCTGGGAACCAGCCTGACGGCCTGGCCCTGGGGCTGGCTGGCGCTGATCGGACCGGCGTTCATGGCGTACCTGCTGATCAAGGTCTCAGGCGTGCCGCCGCTCGAACAGGCCATGCTGAAGTCGCGGGGCAAGGCCTACGCCGACTACCAGGCCCGTGTGTCCTCCTTCTTCCCCTTGCCGCCGAAAGCTTGAGCCCATGGATCTTCTGAAGACCGCCATCAACGCCGCCGAGAGCCTCCCTGCACCGGACCTCCTTCGCAAGGCGGCGATCAGCTGGCTGGTCGAGAAGCAGCGGCTGGAGCTTCTGGGCCTGCCCGACGACCTGCCGGGACAATTCGCCCGGGACATGCGCACCCGGCCGATCGCCGAGCACACCGACGCGGCCAACGACCAGCACTATGAGGTGCCGGCCGAGTTCTTCCGCATCGTGCTGGGCCCGCGCCTGAAGTACTCGAGCTGCCTGTACGACCAGGGTGCGCGGACGCTGGGCCAGGCCGAGGACCGGGCGCTGACGGTGACCTGCGAGCATGCGCGGCTGGAAGACGACATGGACATCCTCGAGCTCGGCTGCGGCTGGGGCTCGCTGTCGCTGTGGATGGCCGCGCGGTATCCGAATGCGCGGATCACCAGTGTTTCCAACTCCAATGGCCAGCGTGAGCACATTGAGGCCCAGGCCAGGGCGCGGGGCTATACGAACCTGAAGGTGATCACCGCCGACGCCAACGTCTTCCAGCCGGAGGGGACCTTCGACCGGGTGGTCTCGGTCGAGATGTTCGAGCACATGGCCAACTGGGGCCAGCTTCTCGGCCGGGTGCGGGACTGGTTGAAGCCGGAGGGGCGGCTGTTCATCCACATCTTCAGCCACCGCGCCCAGCCCTACCGGTTCAGCCACGAGGACCAGGAGGACTGGATCGGCAAATACTTCTTCACCGGCGGCTTCATGCCCAGCCACGACCTGATCCGCGACTTTTCCGATCTGTTCGACGTTGTCGAGGACTGGAAGTGGAACGGCGGCCACTACGAGAAGACGGCGCTTGATTGGCTGGCCAACATGGACCGCGAGGACCTGGCGGTGCGCCGGATCATGAAGGCGACCTATGGCGATCAGGCGGGGGTATGGCGGCGGCGCTGGCGGCTGTTCTTCCTGGCTACGGCCGGACTGTTCGGGCATCGCAGCGGACAGGAGTGGGGCATCAGCCACTAGTTGCTCAGGCCGGTGAGATAGGTGCCGGAGCCGGCGCTGACCTCATTCGACCCCTTCGGGGCCACCTTCTCCCGACAGGCGGGAGAAGGGCGCTAGACCCAGTGGCGTCGGAAGACGATCGTCGGCTCGTCGTGGTAGGTGGTCAGGGCCAGTTCCTGGAAGCCGAGCTTCCCGGCGACGCGGATGGATGGTGCGTTGCCTGGCGAGATGATGCAGCAGCAGGGCGCCGTGAAGACCGTCTGGCCCCAGGCGAGGGCGGCGGCGACGGCCTCGGTGGCGTAGCCCTTGCCGTGCGACCAGGGCTGCAGGGCCCAGCCCATCTCCGGCATGCCGGTCAGGGACGGGGAGATGTCGCGGTGGAAGTGGGGGGGGGCGGCGTCGCCGACGCCGCGGGCGCGGCCCCGGTGGA
>JANPKF010000633.1:0-4646 GCA_031425895.1 Caulobacteraceae bacterium
CTCATCCTGCGTCAGCGCCGTCGCCTGACCATAGTGCGCGTCCGCCTTGGCCTGGGCCGCCTCTTCCGTTTCCTCGACGAAGATGGCGCCATCCGGACCGTACCAGGCCGGAATCCGATGTCCCCACCACAGCTGGCGCGAGATGCACCACGGCTGGATGTTCCGCATCCACTCGAAGTAGGTCTTGTCCCAGTTCTTCGGCGAGAAGACGGTCTTACCGTCCTCGACCGCCTTGATCGCCGGCTTGGCCAGAGTCTCGGCGTCGACGTACCACTGGTCGGTCAGCCAGGGCTCGATGACGACGCCGGAGCGGTCGCCATGCGGCACCTGGTGGCGGGTCTTCTCGATACCGCGCAGCAGCTCGAGCGCCTCGAACTGCTCAATGATCATCTTGCGGGCGACGAAACGGTCGTGGCCCCGGAATTCCTCCGGGGCGTTCTCGTTGATCTTGCCGTAGGCGTCGAGGATGTTGATCGCCTCCAGCCCGTGGCGTTTGCCGACCTGGAAGTCGTTGAAATCGTGGGCCGGGGTGATCTTGACCGCGCCGCTGCCCTTTTCAGGATCGGCGTACTCGTCAGCGACGATGGGGATCAGCCGGCCGACGATCGGCAGCCGGACCATCTTGCCGACAGGCCCTTGTAGCGCTCGTCGTCCGGATGGACGGCGACCGCGGTGTCGCCCAGCATGGTCTCCGGGCGCGTCGTCGCAACGACGATCTCGCCCGACCCGTCTTCCAGCGGATAGGCGAAGTGCCAGTAGGCCCCGTCGACCTCCTTCTGCTCGACCTCGAGGTCGGAAATGGCGGTCTGGAAATGGGGGTCCCAGTTGACCAGTCGCTTGTCGCGATAGATCAGGCCTTCCTTGTGGAGCTGGACGAAGACCTTGCGGACGGCGGCCGACAGGCCCGGATCCAGGGTGAAGCGCTCACGCGACCAGTCGCAGCTGGCGCCCAGGCGTCGCAGCTGGTTGACGATCGTGCCGCCGCTTTCCGCCTTCCATTCCCAGACCTTGGCGACGAAGGCGTCACGGCCCATCTCCCGACGGCCCATGTTGCCGGCCTCGGCCAACTGGCGCTCGACGACCATCTGGGTGGCGATACCGGCGTGGTCGGTCCCGGGCAGCCACAGGGCCGCCTTGCCGCGCATGCGCTGGAAGCGGATCAGCACGTCCTGCAGGGTGTTGTTCAGCGCATGACCGATGTGCAGGCTGCCGGTGACGTTGGGCGGCGGGATGACGATGCTGAACGGCTCGGCGTTCGGGTTGTCGGTCGGGGCGAACGCGCCCGACTCTTCCCAGGCCGCGTACAGGCGCGGCTCGACGGTTTTTGGGTCGAAGGTCTTCTCAAGCATGGCGGTGTCTATCGATTGTGTGGAGCGGACTGGCAAGCACCAGACGCGATAAAGGGCAGACCGGCGTGGCCGGTGCTGCCCTCATCCGGCCCGCAGACGCGGGCCACCTCCTCCCGGCCAGCGGGAGAAAGGAAAGTTCTATACTCGGCCGCGCTGCAGCTTCTCGACCGCCTCGGCGACCTTGGCCTCGGCGATGCGGGGCAGGTTTTCGTCCAGCCACTGTTTCAGCAGCGGCTTGAGCAGTTCGCGGACGACGTCATCGAGGCTGCGGCCCGGGGCCGGCATCGACAGAGCCGCTTCCAGGCGACCGAAGGCCGAAGCCGTCGCGCTGGCGGCGGCGGCGCCGATCAGATCGTCGTCCTCGCCCGGGGCGCTGTAGCTGGGCGGCGGGACGTAGGGCGCGGGCTCAGGCTCCGGAGCGGTGAACACCGGCGCCGGCTCAGGCTCGGGCGTCCAGGCCGGTTCCGGCGCGGCCGGCTCGTAGACGTCAAGGTCGCCGTGGGTTTCCAGCGGCGCCGAGGCCTCGATGGCGTCGGTCAATTCCAGGACATCCTCGTCCTCGGGCTCGGCCGGGGCCGGCGCGAAGACCGGTTCGGGAGCAGCCTGGGCCTCCGCCGGCGGCGCGTCATCTTCAGAGATGATGCGGCGGATAGAGGCCAGGATTTCCTCCATCGTCGGTTCCTGGGCGGTCTGTTCGGACATTTGACGGGCCTGGGCTTGAAGCGGACGAATCCGGACTGATGGGCAAGCCTAAGCTTACCCACCGGTTCCTGCAAATAGGTGCGGCCATAAGTCTTACGCTCACGTTGAGAGCGCGCAAACTTACTTGTTCGCGGTCTTCACCGCTTCGTCCGGAGCTGGTCCGATTTTCGGCGCCAGAACATGGTCGACGACAGCCACCGCCGGCTCCCACGGCACCCAGCCGAAGCTGCGGTAGACTTTCCGGTTGTGGGTCTTGGGGTCGTACAGCGTCTGGTCAGGTGTCAGCCAGCGGGCTTCCAGCTTGCCGATGGCGGCCAGCACGAAGGCCCCCGCCAGGTACTCGTCGCGGCGGGCGTTGATCAGCGACAGCTCGGCGTTGCGCAGTTCCTGCTGGGCGTTCAGCACGTCCAGCGTGGTGCGCAGGCCGACCTGGGCCTCCTGGCGCACGCCTTCGAAGGCGATACGGGCGGCGCGGACCTGCTCCTCGTTGCTGGCCAGGGCGGCGCGGGCGCCGAGCAGCTGGTTCCAGGCCTGGGCGACGTCCTGCTGGGCGGCGCGGCGGGCGCCCTCGATGGCGGCCGCGTCGGCGTTGTTCTGTTCCTGAGCCTGACGGATCGCGGAGGAGATCTGGCCGCCGCTGAACAGGGGAACGGACAGGGAGATCTGACCGGAGACGCCGCGGTCGAAATCGTCGAAGGGATCGTTGGTGACAGCCGACCCCGAGGCGTCGACCTGGCCACGCAGGTTTATGCTCGGACGGGTCGCGGCCTTGGCCTGGGCGACCCGGGCCCGGCTGGCTTCCTCGGCGTAGTTCGCGGCCAGCAGGCCGGGGTTGCTCGCCTCGGCCATGACGAAGGCGTCTTCAATGCTGGCGGGCAGCAGTTCGACCAGCGGCGGCTCGGCTTCGAGATCGCCCGGGTTCTGGCCAACCACCTGAGCGTAGTTGGCGCGGCTGATGGCCAGCTGGGCGCGGGCGTTCGACTGCTGCGACTTGGAGGCAGCGAGGCGGGCTTCGGCCTGGGCGACGTCGGTGCGGGTGATTTCACCCACCTCGAAGCGGGCGCGGGCTTCGTCCAGCTGGCGTTGCAGGACAGCGACGTTTTCGTCGGCGATGCGCAGCGATTCGATATCGCGGCGGACGTCGACGTAGAACTGGATGACCTGGCTCAGGACATTCGATTCGACCGTGCGCAGGTTCTGGCGACCGGTTTCGATATCCGCCTGGGCGGCGCTGATCTGCGAACGGACGCGGCCGCCGGTGTAGAGCGGCTGGTCGATGGTTATGGCGGCGCTGGTCGAGGAGCCTCGCGAGTCGTCGCTGAAGCCGGTGAAGACACTGCCCTGGGGCGACCCGAAGCGGTCGTAGCTGATGCCGTAGTTGACGCTGGCGCTGACGTCCGGGCGGTAGCCGCTGCGGGCCTGGACGACAGTTTCATCCAGCGCGCGCAGGTTGGCGCGCTGCTCGCGAAGGGTGGGGTTGGTCTGGTAGGCCAGCGCGATCGCGTCGGCCAGAGATTCGGCGAACGCCGGCGCGGCCGTGCCGGCGAAAATCCCGGCGGTGCAGATGGCGGCCAACAGCCCGGCCTTACGGCTCTTGAACATTAGAACTATCCCCAGAGGCGACGAAGCCGCCCTTATATGATCGCCTGTAAGTCTCGCCGCCGGTCGCGGCCAGTTAAGCTTTTTTCACCCAACAACGTTGCCGCAGGATTACAGCCTTGACGGCTTCGCGCCAAAGTCGCGAACCGTCGCAGGCCTAATCCTCAAAAGGCGAAGGCCGCCTTGGGCGCGAAACCGGGCAACAACGGGGCCGCCGAGTCGAACACCGAGCGACCGCCGACGCCGTCTTCAGACCTTACATAGGTCATCGCGCGGCCAACGGGACCCGTCCGTTCAACGATTCCCAAACGGCCGTGCAGCGCGAGCACACCCGTCCAGGCCTCGGGGACCGTCGAGACGGCGCCTTCGCTGATCACCAGATCATACGGCCCGCCGCTGACCGCCGTCAGATCCTCGCCGTCAAGGCGGGTGACCGTCAGGCCCATGGTCTCCAGCACTGCGGCGGCAAAAGGGGCGGCGATGGCCAGGGCGCGCTCGCCGGCCTTGGGGCCCAGGTTTTGCAGCAGTTTGGCGATATCGCGCGGACGCATCAGGTACAGACCCGGCGCGTACTCGACCTCGGTGTCGGCATAGGCCCCGGCGGCCCTGCTCGCCGGCAGAAGAGATTCGCGAGCGACGCTTCGGATAGCGTCGGTGATGGTCAGGTCGGTGACATCTGCGGTGCGGACCTGGCTCTCGACCATGTTCTCGCGCGCGGCGGCGAAATCGGCGGCCATGGAATCCCTCGGAAAAAGCGCTGCGTTTGCTGGCTCGGCTTATAGGTCCGGCCTTAAGGGGAACGCAATGAGGCGTCGCTAAAGCTTGTCGTCGCGGCTCGCCTCTGATAGCGAACCGCCTCCCCGACGCACCGCCAGTGTCGGCGGACGGAAGGCCCGATGGCGGAGTGGTTACGCAGAGGACTGCAAATCCTTGCACCCCGGTTCGATTCCGGGTCGGGCCTCCAACTTTCTTCCTGATCAGGGTAGCGCTGAATCG
>JANPKF010000634.1:0-3017 GCA_031425895.1 Caulobacteraceae bacterium
GTCGAAGGACGCAGGTCGGTGGCGGCATCGTGCGTCCTTCGACACGCCCGCTGCGCGCGCTGCTCAGGATGACGAAAAGGGACTGTCTGAGGCCAACCCCCTTCCCCATATGAACCGCGATAACTAAACTATCGTTTGAACGCGGCCCGACAGAGTGGCCGTACACCTTTCAAAAGGTCCAGGGAGCGAGCCATGCGCGACTATTCCAAATTTTACATCGACGGCAAATGGGTGGACCCGGTAACCCCGAAGTCCCTCGACGTGATCAACCCGGCCAACGAGGAAGTCGCCGGCAGGATCTCCATGGGCTCGGAAGCCGATGTCGACGCCGCCGTGAAGGCCGCGCAGAAGGCCTTTGAAACCTACAGCCTGACGACCCGTGAAGAGCGCATCGAGCTGCTGGAACGCATCATCGTCGAGTACCAGAAGCGCTACGAGGACATGGCGAAAGCCATCACCGAGGAAATGGGCGCTCCGTCCTGGCTGGCGCAACGCGCCCAGGCCGCCATGGGCCTTGGCCACCTGCAGACGGCCGTCGCCGTGCTGAAGGACTACAAGTTCGAGGAAGACCGCGGCACCACCCACCTGGTGAAGGAGCCGATCGGCGTCTGCGGCTTCATCACGCCGTGGAACTGGCCGGTCAACCAGATCGCCTGCAAGGTCGCGCCGGCGCTGGCCACCGGCTGCACCATGGTGCTGAAGCCTTCGGAAGTGGCCCCGTTCAGCGGCTACATCTGGACCGAGATCCTGCATGCCGCCGGCGTGCCGGCCGGCGTCTTCAACCTGGTCAACGGTGACGGCCCGGTCGTCGGCGCCGCCATCTCCAGCCACCCGGGCGTCGACATGGTGTCCTTCACCGGCTCGACCCGCGCCGGCATCGAGGTGGCCAAGAACGCCGCCCCGACCGTCAAGCGCGTCCACCAGGAACTGGGCGGCAAGTCGCCGAACATCATCCTCGAAGACGCCGACTTCGCCCGCGCCATCGCCGGCGGCGTCTCCAGCGTGATGATGAACTCGGGCCAGTCCTGCAACGCCCCGACCCGCATGCTGGTCCCGGCCGCCAAGATGGACGAGGTCATCGCCATCGCCAAGGCGACCGCCGACGCCCACACGGTCGGCGACCCGAACGGCAACTCCAAGATGGGCCCGGTCGTCTCCGAGGTTCAGTGGAAGAAGATCCAGGGCCTGATCCAGGCCGGGATCGACGAGGGCGCGACCCTGGTCTCCGGCGGCGTCGGCCTGCCGGACGGCCTGGAGAAGGGCTACTATGTGAAGCCCACCGTGTTCGCCAACGTCACCAACGAAATGACCATCGCCAAGGAAGAGATCTTTGGCCCGGTCGTCTCGATCCTCGGTTACGACAGCGTCGATGAAGCGGTCCGGGTCGGCAACGACACCGAATACGGCCTCGCCGCCTACATCTCCGGCACCGACGTCGACAAGATCAACGCCGTGGCCAGGAAGCTGCGCGCCGGTCAGGTCAACATCAACGGCGCCGCCCCCGACATGATGGCCCCCTTCGGCGGCTACAAGATGAGCGGCAACGGCAGGGAATGGGGGGATCACGCGTTCGGCGAGTTCCTGGAGACCAAGGCCGTGCTCGGCTATTCGGCGCCGGTGGCGGCGGAGTAGGACTTTCGGTCCTGAAGTGATTGAAGGCCGTCCGGAGCAATCCGGGCGGCCTTTTTTCTTGGGCGAGACTGCCGGCTTGCAAACTCTCCCCCCGCGAGCGGGGGGAGAACCGTTCTGGAGCGCGAGCGACAGAACAGGAGGGGGGCTCCCCCGCCTGACGATAATCCCCGACCGCCGGTGGGCCCGCCTCCTGCTTTCTCGCCTGAAGGCTCGAAAGCGGTCCTCCGCCCGCAAGCGGGCGGAGAGTTTGAACACCGCGCCTCTCGACAGTAGCGGGCGCCGCGAACGAAGATGCGCCAACACGCCCGCCAGAGGCGCACCCCCTGAGGAAACCATGCTGTCCAACGTCGCCGATATCCCGCGCCAGCAGGCCGCGATCCGCCCCGATGCCGTCGCCCTGTGGTTCGAAGGCCGCGAGACCACCTTCGCCCAGTGGAACGAGGCCTCCAACCGCTGCGCCCAGGCGCTGCTGGCCCAGGGGCTGAAGCCCGGCGACCGGGTCGGCGTCCTGGCCAAGAACAACGATGATTTCTTCACCCTCTGGCTGGGCTGCATCAAGGCGCGGGTCTGCCTGGCCCCGGTCAACTGGCGCCTCGCCCCGCCGGAGATCGCCTTCATTCTCAAGGATGCCGGCGTCAAGCTGCTGGTTGTCGGCGAGGACATGGCCGGCGTCGTCGACATGATCATCTCCGACGTCCCCAGCGTGAAGGGCCTCATCCAGTTCGAGCCCGGCCACCCTCGCTGGCCCGCCTTCCGCGACTGGATCGGCGGTCACTATCCGGACGATCCCAAGCTCGCCCCCCGCGACGATGACGACGTCATCCAGCTCTACACCAGCGGCACCACCGGCCTGCCCAAGGGCGTGCAGCTGACGCAGGCCAACTACATCGCCCTCTTCGACACGGCGCTGACCGCCGGCTGGGCGAAATACGACGCCGGCAAGACCAACCTCGTCCTCATGCCGCTGTTCCATGTGGCCGGCGTCAACTGCGGCCTGCTCGGCCTGCTGCAGGGGGTGCGAGAGATCATCCTGCGCGAGGTGAACCCCGCCGAGATCGTAGCGCTGATCCCCGGGCAGGGGGTGAACTACGCCTTCCTCGCCCCGACCATCATCAACATGCTGCTGCAGACCCCCGGCGTCGATGAGGCCGACTTCTCGCATCTGGAGCGTATCTTCTACGGCGCCTCGCCGATCTCCGAAGCCGTCCTGCGCAAGGCCCAGGACGTGTTCGGGTGCGACTTCCACCAGCTCTACGGCCTGACCGAGACCATCGGCGGCGCCACCCACCTGTCGGCCGCCGACCATGCCCCCGAACGCGACAAGCTGCGCAGCTGCGGCAAGCCGTGGCCGGGCTTCGAGGTGCGGGTGAAGAAGCCCGACGGCA
>JANPKF010000635.1:0-2395 GCA_031425895.1 Caulobacteraceae bacterium
GGCCGCCGGCGAGGCTGCCCTGCCGACCGCCGCCCGCCTGGCCAGCTTCCTCGACGGACAGGGTGACCCCGCCTGGATCGCCGCCGCCGACGGGTCGGTGCAATGGGCCAACAAGCTGTGGCTGGAAGCGGTCGGGGCCGAAAGCCTGGCCGACGCCGTATCCCGCAAGCTCACCCTGGATCCCGAGGCCGACGCCCTGGCCCGCGAGGCGGCCGAGAGCGGCGAGCGGCGGGAGACGGTCAAACGCATCACGCTTGGCGGCCGCCGCCGGGCCCTGAAGGTTCGCGCCGCCCCGCTGGAAGGCGGCGATGTCGCCATGTCGGCCCGCGATCTGACCGAGGCCGAGGACGTTCGCGAAGCCCTCAAACGCCACGTCGCCGCCCATGACGAGACCCTGAACCACATCGCCGAAGCGGTCGCCATCTTCACCCGCGACCGCAAGCTGGCCTTTCACAACACCGCCTTCGCCCAGCTGTGGAGCCTGGAGCCGGCCTGGCTGGCCGAGACCCCGACCCATGGCGAGATCCTCGACCGCCTGCGCCAGCGCCGCCGCCTGCCCGAGACCGTCGACTACGCCGGCTGGAAGGCCAACGAGCTGGCCCGCTACGAGTCGCTGAAAGCTCAGCCCGACGATCTCTGGAGCCTGCCTGACGGCCGAACCCTGCGCGTCGTCCACCAGCCCCATCCGCTGGGCGGCGTGCTGCTGCTGTTCAGCGACATCACCGACGAGCTGAAACTGAAGTCCCGCTACAACGCCTTCATCCAGGTGCAGCAGGCGACGCTGGACAAGCTCAACGACGCCGTCGCCGTGTTCGGCTCCGACGGCCTGATGCGGCTGCACAACGACGCTTTCGCCCAGTTCTGGAACATCCCGGCCGCCGACCTCGAGGGGGCGATGGATTTCGAGGGCGTGGTCGAGCGCTGCCTGCCGCGGCTGCATGACGCGGTGTTCTGGTCCGAGCTCAAGGGCCGCATCGCCGACCCCGACCCCAAGGCCCGCGCCCCGGCCTCCGGCGAGGCCCGCACCAGCGACAGCCGCATCGTCGCCTGGCAGTCGCGGCCTCTGCCCGACGGCGCCACCCTGATCGCCTTCGCCGACGTCACCGACACCCGCCGCCTGGAAAGCGCCCTCGCCGACCGCGAGAACGCCCTGGCCGAGGCCGAGCGGCTGAAGCGCGAGTTCGTCGGCAACGTCTCCTATGAACTGCGCACGCCGCTGACGACGATCATCGGCTATTCCGAGCTGCTCGAACGGATGGGCGACGCCCTGCCCGAGCGGGCCCGCAGCCACCTGGCCGCCGTGCGCACCGCCGGCTCGCAGCTTGGCCGCTCGATCGACGACGTCCTCGACATCGCCGCCATCGATTCCGGTGAGATCGCGCTTGAGGTGGCCGACGTCCGCGTATGCGAACTCCTGAACGAGACCGCAGAGCGCTGGAGCCGCCACGCCGAGGCTGGCCAGATCCAGCTGATCGTCGACTGCGAGGATGACGTCGGCCTGATCCGCGGCGATCCCAAGCGTTTCGCCCAGGTTCTCGACCATCTGGTCGAGAACGGCATCCGCCAGACACCGCCGCAGGGCAAGGTCACCCTGACCGCCCGCCGGGCGCTGGGCGAGGTGCGCATCAGCATCGCCGATACCGGCCGGGGCATCCCCTTCCACGTCCAGGCCCACATCTTCGACCGCTTCGTCGGCCGCGACCGGGGGGGGCCGGGCCTCGGCCTGGCCCTGGTCAAGTCGCTGGTCGAGCTGCACGGGGGATGGGTGGCCCTGGAAAGCGAGCCGGGGGCGGGGGCGGTGTTCACCTGCCACCTGCCGGAGGCGGCGCAGATCGAGACCGGCCAGCGGGAGCTGGGACTTTAGTTATTTACAACGATAAAATATTACGCTCTTAATCTCACATCACTGGGAGGAAGAGCCAATGGCCGCCAAACTCGCCGGAGCCGGCGCAGGTCGTTTTTCGATCAGCCAGAACGCCGAGATCAACGTCACCCCGTTCGTCGACGTCATGCTGGTGCTGCTGATCATATTCATGGTCGCCGCCCCGATGGCGACGGTGTCGATTGCCGTCGATCTACCCGTCGCCAACCCCCCGACGAGCGCCCAGCCTCCGAGGCTGACCATCGTCTCGCTTCAGAAGGGTGGGGCGGTCTACATCGGCGACACCCTGACCAGCCTGGCGGACCTGCCGTCGGCGCTGCCGGTGTCGATGCGGGCCAATGGCATCGCCGGCCTGCCTCAGGCGCAGCGCATCGTTGTGCGGGCCGACGCCGAGGTGAAGTACGAGCAGTTCATGGGCGTCGTGAACGCCCTGCAGGACGGCGGCTTCAACAAGATCGACCTGATGGCCGAGGACATCAACTGAGACCCGGTCTTCCCTCCCCTTTATGGGGA
>JANPKF010000636.1:0-5357 GCA_031425895.1 Caulobacteraceae bacterium
GTAGCCGTCACAAAGCCAAGAAGGCCCGCTAGAGATGACCCGTTCCGTTTGGAAAGGTCCGTTCGTCGACGGCTACCTGCTGAAGAAGGCCGATACGGCCCAAGCCAGCGGCCGTAAGGACGTGATCAAGATCTGGTCGCGTCGCTCGACCATCATGCCGCAGTTCGTCGGTCTGACGTTCGGCGTGCACAACGGCCAGAAGCATGTCCCCGTGATCGTGTCGGAAGACATGGTCGGCATGAAGTTCGGTGAATTTGCGCCTACGCGTAACTTCCCGGGCCACGCGGCCGACAAGAAGGCCAAGAGGAAGTAGCGATGAGCAAGCCCAAGACTCAACGCCGCCTTCCCGGCACCGAAGCGATGGTCAAGCTGCGCACCCTGCGCACCTCGGCCCGCAAGCTGAACCTGGTCGCCCAGTCGATCCGCGGCCTCCGGGTGCAGCGGGCGCTGAACGAACTCGAGTTCAGCCACAAGCGCATCGCCAAGGACGTCCGCAAGGCGCTGTACTCGGCCATCTCCAATGCCGAGAACAACCACAACCTCGACATCGACAGCCTGGTCGTCGCCGAAGCGTTTGTTGGCAAGAACCTGATCATGAAGCGTTTCTCGCCGCGCGCTCGCGGCCGGGCTTCGCGGATCGAGAAACCGTTTTCCGAGATCACCATCGTGGTCCGCGAGCTGGGTGAGGCCGCCTGATGGGTCAGAAAGTCAATCCGGTCGGGCTTCGCCTCGGCATCAACCGTACCTGGGACAGCCGTTGGTTCGCCGACGGCGCCGAATATGGTCGCTTGCTGCACGAAGACATCAAGGTCCGTCGTGAGCTGAAGAAGCGTCTGTACCAGGCTGGTATCTCGCGCATCATCATCGAGCGTCCGCACAAGAAGTGCCGGGTCACGATCTATGCCGCCCGTCCGGGCGTCATCATCGGCAAGAAGGGCGCCGACATCGACAAGCTCCGCAAGGATCTGTCGGCCCTGACCAACGCTGACGTGCACCTGAACATCGTCGAGATCCGCAAGCCGGAAACCGACGCCCAGCTGGTGGCCGAGAACATCGCCCAGCAGCTCGAGCGCCGGGTCGCCTTCCGCCGCGCCATGAAGCGCACCATGCAGTCGACCATGCGTCTGGGCGCCAAGGGCGTTCGGATCAACGTGGCCGGCCGTCTCGGTGGTGCTGAAATCGCCCGGATGGAATGGTACCGCGAGGGTCGCGTTCCGCTGCACACCCTGCGTGCGGACATCGACTACGGCTTCGCTGAAGCCAAGACCACCTACGGCATCATCGGCGTGAAGACCTGGATCTTCAAAGGCGAAGTGCTGGATCACGATCCCATGGCCCTGGACAAGCGTCTGGCCTCGGAATCGGGCCCCGCCGGCGAAGGCGGCGGACGTGACCGTGATGACCGTGGCCCCCGTGGCCCGCGTCGCGACCGCGGCCGTGGATCTGAGGCGTAATAGACATGCTGTCTCCGAAGAAAACCAAGTACCGGAAGGCCTTCAAGGGCCGGATCCACGGCACCGCCAAGGGCGGCACCCTGCTGAACTTCGGTTCGTACGGCCTGAAGGCTGTCGAACCGGAGCGCATCACGGCTCGCCAGATCGAAGCGGCCCGCCGCGCGATCACCCGCCACATGAAGCGCCAGGGCCGCGTCTGGATCCGGATCTTCCCGGACCTGCCGGTTACCGACAAGCCGGCCGAAGTCCGGATGGGTAAGGGCAAGGGCGCCGTGGATTACTGGGCCGCTCGCGTTCACCCCGGACGGATCATGTTCGAAATCGATGGCGTTGCCGACGATATCGCGCGTGACGCCCTGAAGCTTGGCGCCGCCAAGCTGCCGATCAAGACCCGCATCGTCACGCGCATCGACGCTGGCGTCGGCGCGGAGCACTAGAGATGAAGATCGATCAAATCCGGGCTATGACGCCCGACCAACTGGCCGAAAGCCTGCTGAACCTGAAGAAGGAGCAGTTCAATCTGCGCTTCCAGGCGGCGACCGGCCAGGTTGAGAAGACCCACCGCGTGAACGAGATCCGCAAGGACATCGCCCGCATCAAGACCGTGCTCCGCACCAAGCAAGCGGCGTAGGGAGAGACAAGATGCCGAAACGTATTCTCGAAGGCCTCGTCGTCTCCGACAAGGGCGACAAGACGGTTGTTGTGAAGGTCGAACGGACCATCCTGCACCCGCTGCTGAAGAAGATTGTCCGCCGCTCGAAGCGTTACCACGCGCACGACGAAGCCAATGCCTACAAGGCTGGTGAAATCGCCCGCATCGTCGAGTGCGCACCGAAGTCCAAGCTGAAGACCTGGGAAGTGCTTCCCAAGGCTTCGGCGTAATCTGGAAGGTTTGAACCATGATCCAGATGCAAACTAACCTGGAAGTCGCCGATAATTCCGGCGCCCGCCGGGTCATGTGCATCAAGGTGCTTGGCGGGGCCAAGCGCCGCTACGCACACGTCGGTGACAAGATCGTTGTCTCCGTGAAGGAAGCCATCCCGCGCGGCCGCGTGAAGAAGGGTGATGTGCTGCAAGCCATCGTCGTTCGCACGTCCTCGGCCATCAAGCGCAAGGACGGTTCGGTGATCCGCTTCGACAAGAACGCGGCCGTCATCGTGAACAAGCAAGCCGAGCCGATCGGCACCCGGATCTTCGGACCGGTTCCGCGCGAACTCCGCGCCAAGAACCACATGAAGATCATCAGCCTGGCTCCGGAGGTCCTGTAATGGCCGCGAAGATCAAGAAGGGCGACAAGGTTGTCGTTCTGACGGGCAAGGACAAGGGCAAGACGGGTAACGTCGTGCGGGTCCTCCCGAAGGAAGAACGCCTGGTCGTTGGCGGGATCAACATGGTCCAGCGCCACACCAAGCCGACCCAGGGCGATCCCCAGGGCGGTATCAAGAACAAGGAAGCGCCGCTGCACGTTTCCAACGTCGCCATCGTCGACAGCAACGGCAAGCCGACCCGCGTCGGTTTCCGCGTCGACGGCGACAAGAAAGTGCGCGTCGCCAAAAGCACCGGCGAGGTGATCAATGGTTGATCAAGCTTACACGCCCCGACTGAAGGCCGAGTATCGCGAGCGCATCCGCGCCGCGATGAAGGAGCAGTTCGGCTACACCAACGAGATGCAGATCCCCAAGCTCGACAAGATCGTCGTGAACATGGGCATCGGCGAAGCAGTTGCCGACTCCAAGAAGGCCACTGCGGCCATGAAGGACCTGGCGGCGATCACCGGCCAAAAGCCGCTGCCGACCAAGGCCCGCCTCTCGGTCGCCCAGTTCAAGGTGCGCGAAGGCATGACCGTCGGCGCCAAGGTGACCCTGCGCGCCGACCGCATGTATGAGTTCCTGGACCGTCTGATCACCATCGCGCTGCCGCGGGTGAAGGACTTCCGGGGCCTCAACGGCAAGAGCTTCGATGGTCGCGGCAACTACGCCATGGGTCTGAAGGAACACATCGTGTTCCCGGAGATCAACTACGACGAAATCGATCAGATGTGGGGCATGGACATCATTGTCTGCACCACGGCCCGAACCGATCAGGAAGCCAAGGCTCTCCTGAAAGAGTTCAAATTCCCGTTCACGACGTAAGCGGGAGGGAAAGAACCATGGCAAAGAAAAGCGCCGTCAACCGCAACGAAGCCGTCAAGGCCCTCGTGAAGCAGCTCGCCGCCAAGCGCGCCGATCTGAAGAAGCAGGCCAACGACGAGAGCCTGCCGCTCGAGGAACGCTTTGAGGCTCGCCTCAAGCTGGCCAAGATGCCGCGCAGCTCCTCCGCGACCCGCATCCGTAACCGTTGCGAAGTCACCGGGCGCCCGCGCGCCTACTACCGCAAGCTCAAGATGAGCCGGATCGCGCTGCGGGAGCTTGGCTCCGCTGGCCAGATTCCTGGTCTCGTCAAGTCGAGCTGGTGAGGACCATCAGATGTCGATGAACGATCCCCTGAGCGATCTGATCGCCCGTATCAAGAACGCCGCCATGCGCAAGCGCGGCAAGGTCTCGACGCCCGCGTCGAAGCTCCGCGCGCGCGTCCTGGATGTCCTGGCCGATGAAGGCTACATCCGCGGCTATTCGCTGGTTGAGAAACCCGGTGCTTTTCCGGAGTTCGAGATCGAGCTGAAGTACTTCGACGGCCAGCCGGTCATCGCGGAAATTGCCCGCGTGTCCAAGCCCGGTCGCCGCGTGTACAGCTCGATCAAGGACCTGAAGCCGATCAAGAACGGCCTCGGTATCTCGATCCTGTCCACACCCAAGGGCGTCATGTCCGACAACGCGGCGCGTGACGCCAACGTTGGCGGCGAAGTCCTCTGCAGGGTCTACTAAGATGTCCCGGATTGGTAAGAAACCCATCGCGATCCCGTCCAGCGTGACTCTCACGCTCGACGGTCAGACGGTGTCGGTCAAAGGCCCGAAGGGACAGCTGTCCTGGACGGTGATCGACGACGTTGTGATCACCCATGAGAACGGCGAACTCACCCTGGCCCCGCGTGACGACAGTCAACGCGCCCGGTCGATGTGGGGCCTGTCGCGCACCCTGGTCGGCAACATGGTCCAGGGCGTCACCGAAGGCTTCGAGCGCAAGCTCGAGCTGGTCGGCGTCGGTTACCGCGCCGCCCTGAAGGGTGATGCGCTGTCGCTGCAGCTCGGCTTCTCGCACGACGTTGAAGTGGCTCCCCCGGCGGGCGTCACCTTTGTCGTGCCGAAGCAGACCGAAATCACGATCAGCGGGATCGACAAGCAGGCGGTTGGTGAAATCGCCTCGAAGATCCGCCGCCTGCGTCCGCCGGAGCCCTACAAGGGCAAGGGCGTTCGTTATGCCGGCGAAAAGGTCCGCCGCAAGGAAGGCAAGAAGAAGTAAGCCATGCCGCTCTCTCCCTCTGAAATCACCAAGCGCCGCGCGACCCGCATCCGCAGCCGCCTCAAGAAGGTCGGCAACGGTCGTCCGCGCCTCACGGTGTTCCGCTCCTCGAAGAACATCTACGCCCAGGTCATCGACGACCTCCGCGGCGTCACCCTGGCCGCCGCCTCCACCCTCGAGGGTGAAGGCAAGTCGGGTGGCGACAAGGACGCCGCCGCCAAGGTGGGCAAGCTGGTCGCCGAGCGCGCCATCGAAAAGGGCGTCAAGGACGTCGTCTTCGATCGTGGCGGTCACATCTTTCACGGTCGGATCAAGGCGCTGGCTGATGCCGCGCGTGAAGCCGGCCTGAACTTCTAAGGATCGATCATGGCTCGTGAACAACAACGCGGTGATCGCCGCGACCGCCGCGACCGGCCCCAGGAAGACGGTCCCGAAAGCGACATCGTCGAGAAGCTGGTCCACATCAACCGCGTCGCCGCCACCGTGAAGGGCGGCCGTCGTTTC
>JANPKF010000637.1:0-3265 GCA_031425895.1 Caulobacteraceae bacterium
GAGCTGCGCCTCTTCGGCGACACGCCCGATACGCCGCGTGAGCGTCTCGTTGGCTGCCGACAGGATCGACGCATCCAGCCCGTCCGCCCCGCCGATGATCAGCACCAGTTTTCGAGTCCCGCCGTCCCGCAAGGTCTCCACCCGTCCCGCGAAGGCGCGGCTGGTCCAGGCCTTGCCGTGCTCGTCGCAGGCAATGACGTGGGCGTCCTTCAGATGGGGATGGAGCACCTCGGCCTCGGCGGCCTTGCCGGGTTTCCTGGCCTCGACCTCGACGATCTCGACCGGACCCAAGCCCAGCGCCCGGCCGGAAGCCGTGGCGCGCTGGGCGTAGTCGGCGGCAAGGGCGGCCGCCGGGTCTCGCCCCAGCCGCCCCACCGTCAGCAGCGTGACTTTCAGTTGGCCGCCTTGATGTGGTTGGAGTCGACCGACCAGATCTTCTCGATATTGTAGAAGGTGCGAACCTCCGGCCGGAACAGGTGGACCACGACGTCACCGGCGTCGATCAGCACCCAGTCGCAGTGCGGCAGGCCCTCGACCCGGGCGCGGCCATGGCCGTTGTCCTTCAGCATGCGCAGCACATGGTCGGCCAGCGCGCCGACGTGACGATGCGAACGGCCGGACGCCACGATCATGGAGTCAGCCATCGGGCTTTTGCCCTTCAGATCGATGAGGACAATCTCTTGAGCCTTATCGTCGTCCAGCCTGGACAGGATCAGCTCTTCGAGCGAACCCGGGCGGGGCTCCTCGGTGGAGGCCGGGGTAACGGCTTCCTGCGCCTGGGGCGCGAACTCGCGGTTCAGCGGAGTGCTCCTTGTTCTCTCGCTACAAAAGAGACCCATAGCAGGTTTTGCGGCATCCGTCAGGCGTTGTGATTCTTCACGCTGCCGAGAGGTTGCAGCGACCTGGGCCGAACCTCGTGGCCAAACCAAATCTCAACACACGGCTGTTAGGACGAGAGTCCAATGAACGCCAGAACGACGTCCATATCCCGCCGGTTCCTGATCAGCGTCGGCCTGTTGTCGATCATGGTCACCCTGATCGCGTTCGGGGCCGCTTTCGTGGCCTTCCAGCAGGAGCTGGAGCGCCGCGAGATCGGCTATCTGCGGGACTACGTCACCCAGCGGGCCAATCAGGAAGAGCGCCGGTTCACCGATCTGGCCACTCTGCACCGCGACGCCGGGACGGCGATGAAGCTGCGCATGGCCAGACTGTCGGACGGCGAGACCAATGCCCTGTTCGACCAGTATTTCCCGCTGCGGGCCGACGGCACCCGTCGCAGCCGCGACGCCGCCTTCGATGGTCAGCAGAAGGCCGATGGCGACTATCTCTATGGCGTCGGCGCCTTCATCAAGGACGGCGCTCAGGTGCCGATGCTGGAGAAGAAGGCCCTGGTCGCCGCCTATCAGGTGGTGCCGCGGTTCGGTGAGTCGGCGGTCACCCGTTACGACAACTTCTACTTCTTCACCCCGGGCACCCGGCTGGTCATGTTCGCGCCCGGCCGGCCGGACCGGTTGATGTTCTACCGTCAGCAGGCCCCGGCCAATCTCGACATCTCCGGTGAGGAGATGAGCAAGATCACCGGCATGGCCCTGAACCCGGCGCGTAGCATCCGCTGCACCAACCTGCAGCGTCTGGTGCAGGACACTGCCGGCGAGCGACTGGCGACCGGCTGCATGACCCCGGTCGACGCCGAGGGGCGCCACCTGGGCGCCTTCGGCTCGTCGATCGAGCTTAGCGGCTACTTCATGCGGGCGATCCGGGATACCTCGCGCGGCGCGGTCAACCTGATCACCACCGGCTCGGGCCAGTTGATCGCCTATCCGGGCTTCGCGACGCCGGGCAAGGCGCCGGAGGCGACGCTGGCGGCCTATGAAAAGGACATGGGCCTGAAGGCCCTGACCAAGGCCATCAAGGCCCAGAAGTCGCCGCGCGGCGTCGTCCGCAGTCCGGACGGCAAGTACATTGTCGCCTACGGCCAGCTGCGCGGTCCCGACTGGTATTTCCTGATCCGTTATCCGGCCAGCGCCGTGACCCTGGCTGCCGCTCGCTCGGCTGCCTGGATCCTGGTCCTCGGCCTTTTGGCCGCCTGCCTGCAGGGCATGCTGGTCATGGGCATGGCGCGCAAGGCCATCGGTGCGCCGCTGTCCAGGCTGGCCGCCTTCGCCGACACCCGCCGCCGGGATCCGCAGGCGCCGATCCCGGCCGCCGAAGCCGCCGAGCTGGAAGCAATCGAGGCCCGCCCCGACGAGATCGGCGCCCTGGCCCGCGCCCTGAGGGCCGCCCGCGACGAAGCAAGCCTGGTAATGGACGATCTGGAAAACCGCGTCCGCGCCCGCACCGCCGAGCTGGAACGGGCCAACCAGGAGAAGTCCCGCTTCCTGGCCAACATGAGCCATGAGCTGCGCACCCCTCTGAACGGTGTCGTCGCTGTCTCCGAGACCCTGGCCCGCGAGCAGACCACGGCCCGCGGCAAGGAACTGGCCGAACTGATTTCCTCGTCGGGGCGCCTGCTGGAGCAGGTGCTGACCGACATCCTCGACTTCTCCAAGATCGAGGCCGGCGAGCTGCGTCTGGAAAAGGGGGTGTTCGACTCCCAAACCCTGGTCGGCCGCATCACCGCCCTGCATGCCGAGGCCGCGGCGATGAAGGGCCTCGATCTGGACTGGTCGGTCGACCCGGCCGCCGAGGGCGCCTGGCAGGGTGATGCCGTGCGCATCACCCAGATCCTCTCCAACCTGCTGTCCAACGCCGTGAAGTTCACCGCCGAGGGCGGCATAACCGTTCACATCGGTCGCCGCCCGCATGGCCTGGCCTTCAGCGTCAGCGACACCGGCATCGGCTTCAACGCCGAGGCCGGAGCCCGCCTGTTCCGCCGCTTCGAACAGGCTGACGCCTCGATTACCCGCCGCTTCGGCGGCACGGGCCTGGGCCTGGCCATCTGCCGCTCCCTGGCCGAGCTGATGGGTGGGACCATCCAGGCCGCCTCCAATCCCGGCGAGGGTTCGACCTTCGTGGTCACGCTGCCGCTGGAGCCGGCGGAGGTCGTGAGCGAGGAGACCTTCGCCCTGGCCGACGAGGCGGAGGTTGAGGGTATCCACGTGCTGCTGGCGGAGGATCATCCGACCAACCAGCGGGTCGTCAGCCTGATCCTCGAGGCCGCCGGCGTGCGCCTCGACATCGTCGAGACCGGCGTCGCGGCCCTGGAGCGCCTCAGCGACCGGGCCTACGATCTGGTCCTGATGGACATGCAGATGCCGGAGATGGA
>JANPKF010000638.1:0-4849 GCA_031425895.1 Caulobacteraceae bacterium
GCGATCCTCACCGGGGGTGCCGACGATCAGCCCGCTGTTGCCGGACACGATGGTGATGTTCTGGACGTACTCTTCGTCAAAGACGTTCCGCAGCAGCACGAAGGCTTCCCAACCGCTGTCCGACTTGAAGCCGGCCCGCAGGTTGACCAGCTCATAGGCCGGCAGACGGGCGTACTTCGACACCGCCGCATCGGCGAGATAGGCTGAGCGGAAGTTGGCGTCGGCGCCGAGGTAGGCCTCGCCGACAAACTTGCCGACCGTGACCTCCTGACGGTACTCGCCGCCGAACGACCCGGCCCACTTAGAAACGCCAGGCAGTTCCTTGCCGGACAGGTCGCAGGCCGCCGTCGCCGTGCCGATCCGCTCCAGCGGGCAAGGCCCGTTGGCGAAGCTGTCGTACTGGCCGTCGGTGTAGGCAAGGTTGCCGTAGAAGATGAAGCCGCCGATCGAGCGGGTCGTGGCGTCGATCTCCACCCCCTGCAGGGTCACCTTCTCGGCGTTGGCCAGATAGCCGCGCAGGGCGCCGGGGCCGGTGTCGACGACGTTGGCCTGGAAGTTCTCGACGTCGGTCTTGAACACCGCCGCATTGAGCACGACCAGATCGTCGAACAGCTGCGTCTTCAGCCCGACCTCAAAGGTCGTGACCTCCTCCGGCTCGACCACGGCATTGACCAGCGACGGCGTGCCGGCCGCCGTGTTCGGGATGCCGCTCATGTTGATGCCGCCCGACTTGAAGCCCTGCGACCAGGTTCCGTACAGGTGGATCTTGTCGGTGATGTCGTAAGAGACCGCGATCTGCCCCGACCAGGACCCGTCGCTGGTGTCGGCCGCATAGGCCTGCGGCCGGGCGATGCCAAGACGACGGTTGATCAGCACCGGATCGGCGGTGACCAGACCGCCCGCAGTGGTGGCGACGTACTCGCCGTCCTTCTCTTCCTTGGTGTAGCGGATGCCGGGCGTGATGCGGAACCTGTCGGTGATGTTCCAGGTCAGCTGGCCGAAGGCGGCATAGCTGGTGGTGTCGATGGTCGAGTTGTTGAACACCGTGTAGCCGTCCAGCAGAGCCGGCGGCGTCACCGTACCGGGCAGCAGCCAGTAAGTGGCGTCCGCCCCATACTCGGTCACCCCGGTCGTGGTGATGTTCTGGTCGTAGTAGTAGAGGCCGGCGGTCCAATCGATGATGTTGGCCCCATTGGATCCCAGGCGGATCTCCAGGCTGTCCTGCTTCTGGTGCGAGGGGTTGGCCGACTGGCGCGTGACGTCGAGGGCGGTGTAGTCGCGGTCGTTGCGCGGCTCCCAGTCCCACTCGCGGTGAGCGGCGATGACCGTCAGGGCGGCGAAATCGAAGTCGTAGTCGGCGGTCAGCGCCAGGCCGCTCAGCCACTGGTCAGCCTGGATCAGGCTGTCGACGTCGGCCTTGCGATCAAAGATGTTGGTGCTCGGCGGCGCATAGCCCTTGCCGGCGGCCAGGGCCGGGTACTGCTGATTGGCAGGCTTCAGCGTCGGCCCGTACTTGTAGAACAGCTGGGTGCAGCATTCCGGCTGCTGGGTGGTGTAGTCGGCGGCGAAACGCAGCAGCAGCTTGTCGGTCGCCTGCCAGTAGACCTGGCCGCGCACGGTCTCGCTCTCACGGGCGTTCTGGTCCTTCTTCTGGACCGGGTTGTAGATGTCGCCGTCGCGATAGGTGGCCACGGCCGACAGCCGCACGGCCAGCACGTCCTTGACGATCGGGGCGCTCACCGTCGCCTTGAACTGGCGGAAGTCATAGCTGCCGATGCTGCCCTCGACCCGCGCCTCGAACGCGTTCACATCGGCGTTCTGGGTGATGATGTTCAGGGCGCCGGCCGTGGTGTTCTTGCCAAACAGCGTGCCCTGCGGCCCGCGCAGCACCTCGACCCGCTCGATGTCGACGAAGTCCGACAGGGCCGCGCCCGGGCGCGAATTGTAGACCCCGTCGATATAGATGCCGACGCCCTGCTCCAGCCCGTCATTGGCCAGGCCGTAGGACGCGCCCAGGCCGCGGATGGTCAGCGCCGTGTTGCGTCCGTTCGGCGACAGCACCTGCAGCGACGGAACCAGCTGGGTCAGCTGGCTGACGTTGCCGACGCCGGCCTGTTCCAGCTTCACGCCGCTGGTCACCTGCAGCGCGATCGGCACGTCCTGGGCGCTTTCTTCGCGGCGGCGGGCGGTGACGATCAGGGTGTCGACGGTCCCGGAGGCCGGTTCGGCCTCGTAGACCACGGCGGCGACGCCCTCTTCGGCCGGAGCCCCGACTTGCGCGGCAAAGGCGGCCGGCGCGGCCAGCAGACAGGCGGCGCCGGTCAGCAGCAGAAGTTTACCCGACAGGCGATTGCGAACAGCCATGACAGTTATCCCCGGTGGATCGCGTTGGCCCCCATTGGCGTCGCGTCCGACCTGGGATCGTCCTTATTCCTATCATATCGATAGGTTTTAACAGTTTTTCTGAAACCGGGTTTACCTCGCGCTCCCGGTCCGACCGTTTAGAACAGCTGTTTTATCGCCCTTGCTTAAAAGCCCGACGCCCGTAATGCTCCGCTTCCGGAAGGGAAGGGTTGGGATCAGTGAGCGAGATTGAAAACGGCGCGCCGGAACAGGCGGGCGAGGCCGAGGCGGCCACCAAGCAGCTGGTCTTCAATGCCGCCGAGCGCCTCTTCGCCCTCAACGGTTTCCAGAACGTCTCGGTGCGCGACATCACCGCCGAGGCCGGCGTCAATCTGGCGTCCGTCAACTACCACTTCGGGTCCAAGGACAGCCTGCTGTTCGAGATCTTCCGCCGCCGCACCACCGAGCTGAACCGCGAACGCGCCCGCATGCTGCATGAGGTGACGGACGCCCACGGCGGCGCTCCGCCGGTGCGCGAGATCCTCACCGCCCTGATCGCCCCGCCCCTGCGCTGGCTCGATCCGGCCAACGACCGCCGTATCTCGCTGCAGTTCCTGATCCGCGCCCGCTCCGAAGGGGCCGCCGAGATCAAGGAGGTGCTGTCGACCGACGTCTCCCACCTCAAACGCTTCAGCGACGCCCTGCTGAAGGCCAGGCCCGACCTGGCGCCGGAGGAGGTCTACTGGCGGCTGCACTTCGTGCTCGGCATGATCCACCAGAACCGCTTCATGGAACTGGACCGCCTGCACGTCCTGTCGGAGGGCATCACCCGCGAGGACGACATCCAGGCGCTGCAACGCCGCATGGTGGGCTTCGCGGCGGCCGGGTTCGAAGGCTGACCGACGGCTAGTGCGCCGTCGCCGCCTCGAACGCCCCGTTGCGCAGCTCGGCCGGGATCGACAAATAAACCGTCGCCGGCTTGATCCCCAGCCGCGCCCGCGCCGCCTCCAGGTCCTCGGCGAACAGTTCCGGATAGTCGACCTCGGGCAGCCAGGCGCAGGCCTTGCCGTTACGGTGCGCCTCGCGGATCGCCGCCTTGTAAGGCTGGCCGTTCTTCGCCGTGCTCAGCTTGTTGCCGGCCGCGAAAGCGATGACGCCAAAGCCCAGGCTGCGCGTCTGCTGATACGAAAACGCCACCAGGCAGGCCTCGCCCAGCGCATCGGTGCGGTAGCCGCTCAGCACATGCCAGATGTCGTGCACATCGCGCATCCGGCGGCCGTACCAGGTCAGCGGATGCGCCGCCTCGACCTGGCTGTCCCGGGTCTGCTCGCTGATTTCCTTCAGGCCGTCGGCGGTAAAGCCCTGCCCGTCCATATGGGCCAGATAGGCAGCCCCGACCGTGCCGGGCGCGAAGCTCTCCAGCCATTGCCGGTCCATCAGCCGGTCGTTCAGCTCGTCGCGCTCATAGGCGATCCGACCGCCGCGCGCCGTCTTCATCAGCCGCGCATAGCCCTTTGCCACCGAGTTACCCGACAGCGCCCGCATCAGGTCGAACACCGCCGCGGTGTCCTCCTTGTCCTTCATCAGCCGGCTCACCGCCTTGAAGGCGCGGATCGGCTGCAGCCGCATCGTCTCGCCCTTGCGGAACTCGACTTCGGGGCGTCGCTCGGCGACGATGGGGGACATGGCGTTCATGGTCGGGCCCTGGGGAGAGGGTTTCGGCAGTGTGAATGTCATCTACTATGTAAACAGTGATTAGATTGCAAGAGGTCCAGAGTGCCGCGCCTTACAAAACGCTCTGTGTCGCTCACCGGCCACGCCACCTCGCTGGCGCTGGAGCCCGAATTCTGGGCGGTTCTCGATGCGGCGGCGGCTGACGAGAGCCTCAGCATCGCCCAGCTGATCGTCCGCATCGACGAAGCCCGAGGCGACCGCCCCCTCGCCTCCGCCTGCCGGGTGTTCGCGCTCAGCCGGGCCGCGCAACAAAACTCGTCATCCTAGGCTGTCCGCCTGGGACGAGCCTCGCTGAGGCGGCGCACACATCAAACTCTCCCCCCGCGAAGTGGGGGGAGGACCGCTTTGGAGCGCCAAGCGACAAAGCAGGAGGGGGGCAACCCTGCCCGACGACTATCCCCGGCCGCCGGTGTGCCCGCCTCCTGATTTCTCGCCAAGGCTCGAAATCTGTCCTCCCCCCACTTCGCGGGGGGAGAGTTTGAGCTACTCGCCCTCCCCTCGGGGCTTTGTGCTACATACGTTCCCCTGATGTCCGACTCTCTCGTTCCCAAAATCTCCGACCTCGCCCGCGCCGACCGCGCGCCCGGCCAGCCCGACTACCTTCACGGCCTCAACCCCGAGCAGCGCCAGGCCGTCGAGGCCACCGAGGGGCCCGTCCTCGTCCTGGCCGGGGCCGGCACCGGCAAGACGCGCGTGCTGACCACCCGCCTGGCCCATATCCTGGCCACCGGCCGCGCCCGCCCGTGGGAGCTGCTCGCCGTCACCTTCACCA
>JANPKF010000639.1:0-4821 GCA_031425895.1 Caulobacteraceae bacterium
GCCTGGGCGAACGCGCCGGCGCCGAGGGCGACGACGATCAGACCGCCGGCGATCAACGCCGCCGTCCAACGCTTGCCGACCCTACCCGCAACCCCGCGCATTCTTACGCCCCACTCGCCCGCCTGTCCGACGATCAGACCGCTTATGAGCGGATGGAGGTGGAGAAGGGGTTAAGGCGGGTTAGGAATTTGAGATTTGTACTCATTCTGGGCTTCGGTCCGAACCAACGAAGCAGCCCCCGCGTTATCGCCTCCGGGACATCCAAAAAGAGCTGCCGACGCATGACCGACCACCCCGCCGGGATGCCTGTCCCACCGACTCCGCCGCGCGACCGCTGGCAGAGCATTGTCTCCGAGGGGCGCGCCGGATTCGGACAGCTCGCGAGGAGTCGCTGGTCGCCTTACGCGGTCATCGTCCTGAGCCTGCTTGTTCTGTTCTTTGCCTATCTGAGCTGGTCGCTGCCGCTGGGCCGAGCGCTGGAGCCGTTCGAGACCCCGACGCTGGTGCTGGTTACGGCCGACGGCAAGCCGTTCGCGCGGCGGGGCTTCTACAAGGAGGCTCCGGTCGATGCCCAGGCGCTGCCGAAACATGTCCCGGGCGCCTTCGTGGCCATCGAGGACCGGCGGTTCGCGTCGCACTGGGGCGTCGATCCCTGGGCTATCGGGCGGGCGATGATGGCCAACGCCAAGGGCGGACGGGTCCGCCAGGGCGGCTCGACCATCACCCAGCAACTGGCCAAGAACGCCTTCCTGTCCAATGAGCGCAGCCTGCGGCGCAAGGCCCAGGAAGCCATCATCGCCCTCTATCTGGAGGCGCGGCTGTCGAAGAACGAGATCCTGTCCCGCTACATGTCGAGCGTCTATTTCGGCGACGGGGTCTATGGCCTGCGGGCGGCGGCGCGGAACTATTTCGACAAGAACCCCGAGGACCTGACCCCCGGCGAGGCGGCGATGCTGGCCGGCGTGGTCAAGGCCCCGACGCGGTTGGCGCCGACCGGGGACTTCGAGGCGGCGAAGGCCCGGGCCGGGATCGTGGCGACCGAGATGGTCGACATGAAGCTGTTGACCGCCGACGAGGCGGCAGCCTCGTTGAAGGCCGTGAAGCTGAAGGGCGCCCGGTCGAAACTGCCCGACGGCTCCTATTTCGCCGACTGGATCGGGCCGCAGGTCCGCCAGACCTTCCGGCGCGGGTTTGGCGAGGTGACCGTCTGGACGACTCTCGACAGCCAGATGCAGATCCAGGCCCAACGGGCCGTGCGCAATGGCCTGAAGAACGGCAAGGGTCGGCGGGTCGGTCAGGCGGCGCTGGTCGCCATGCGGACAGACGGCCGGGTCGTCGCCCTGGTGGGCGGCGCAGACTACGACAAGAGCCAGTTCGACCGGGCGACACAGGCGATGCGCCAGCCGGGCTCGGCCTTCAAGCCGTTCGTCTATCTGGCGGCGATCCGCAGTGGACGGACGCCGGGGAGCGGCATCCTGGACGCGCCCGTGAAGATCGGAAACTGGAGTCCGCAGAACTACGAAGGCAGCTATGCCGGCGGCGAGATCACCCTGGCGGAGGCCTTCGCCAAATCCTCCAACGTCGCCTCGGCGCGGCTGGTGCAGGAGCTCGGCCCAAGTCGCGTGATCCGCGCAGCCCGTGACATGGGCGTCACCTCCGACCTGCCGAACGACGCCTCAATTGCGCTGGGCACCGGCGAGATGACCCTGCTGGAATTGACCGGGGCCTACGCCTCGATCGCGGCCGGTCAGGCGCCGGTGAAGCCGCACGGCCTGCTGGCCCAGACGCCGACCGCGCCCGAGCGGCGACTGTCGCGCGACGACCGGATGGCCATGCTGCAGCTGATGCGCGGCGTCATCGACCACGGCACCGGAACGGCGGCCAACATCAACCCGGGTGTGTACGGCAAGACCGGCACCAGCCAGGACTATCGCGACGCCTGGTTCGTCGGCTTCGCCGGCAACCTGGTGGTCGGCGTCTGGGTCGGCAATGACGACAACACCCCGATGAAGGGCGTCACCGGCGGCAACATACCCGCCCAGATCTGGCGCGACTTCATGGGCTACGCCATGCGCCGTCCCGACTTCCCGAGGGCCACCGAGGTGATCGAGCAGCCTCTGGTGGATTTCGACGTCGCCGAACTGGATCCTGACGCGCTGGGCGAGCCGGCGCTCTATGAGGTTGATGAGAACGGCATGCCCCTGCCGCCGACCGATGGCCCGATGCCGCCGGAAGACGATCCGATGGCCTTGCCGCCGCCGGGATATCGGGACCGGGACCGGGACGATGGACGTGACAGAGACTACGGGCGGGACCGGGACTTCAGGCGCGGCCCTGAGGATCGGGCCGCGCCTGACTACGGCCGGGATCGGGAGCCTCGCTATTCGGACCGGAGGGACGAGCCCCAGGAAGGGGATGTACGCCCGCTGGACGAAGAGCCGCCGCCCGACGATTACGAAGCGCCCTGAGGCTAGTAGTCGTCGAAGATATCGAGCGCCTGCTCACCGGTTGTCGCCGGCTCGGGCCTGACCGTTGCGCCGGTCGCATCCCGCGACAGCACGTTGAACCGGGCGCCCGCCAGCTCCACCGGTTGAGGCAGGGCGTTGGCTGGAACCGCGACAGAGGTCATTTTGGTGATCGTCGTCTGCACGGTCCGGTCTCCGATGGTCTCCTCGCTCCGCGTGATCGTGTAGGTCACGTTCCAGGCTGTCTCGCCGGGCCGCCGCACCTTTCGAAGAAACGTCACGTCTGCGCCCGGCTTGCCGTTGCCGGCCAAGACGATGGCGCTCTCGAAGAAGAGTCGGTCGCCTTCCGCGTCCGCCCTGTAGGCGACCTTGATATCCGGTCCCGGGAAGACCTCGCCGAACATCGGCAGATAGGCGCCGCCCGGGTTATCGGGCGTCCAGAAACCCTTGTCGAAGACGCTATCGCCATCGACGTCCTGCAGGCAGGCATACTGGATCTTGTTGCCGCCAGCGCTGCGGACGAACATGCCGGGATCGTAGACGCCGCAATAGACCTCGAAGCCGTCGGCGCCGCTGGCCTGAAACAACTGGCTGCCCGGGGCGAAGCGCGCGGTGCGGTGCCAGAATTTGACGACGACCTCCGACGGCAGGGTCACGCTCTTCCGGGCCGTCAGGCGGCGGGCCATGAAGGGCTGTTCTGGAACGACCCTGCGCTCCTGCATCTCCGCCTCAGCCAGCGGACCGGCGACCAGAACGACCTGGACGGTCGGACCCTCCCATTTTTTCGCCGCCAGGGCGGGCCCGGCCATAGTGGCCATCGCGGCGGCGGCCAGAAGGATGGAACGGGTCATGGAACCTCACCAAAAGCTCACAGGCTAGATGGACTTAGCACAACCCGGAATATTGTCGCCCTTCCCTTCCTATCCCACATCAGGCTAATGTCCCGCTCGCGCGCCGCACCCCGCAACCGACGGGTTCGCTCCGCGCAACACACAGGCTGGCGTCCGGCCTGGTTGGAGGAAGCTCCGACGCAAGGGCGCCGAACCGTTCCGCATCCTGAGCGCCGCACCGGCGCATCCAGGAACAACAGAGACTTTCATGGGCCGCGCGCACGCTCCCCAACATTGTCCGCTTAGAGCCGCCCCCACCGGGGCCGGGCTTGGCGACGTGCTGCGCGCCGATTCAACAGACCGGCGGCTGCGCCTCGAGCGCGCCAAGAGCCGGAGAGAGACAATCGATGACAAAGAAGATGCTCATCGACGCCGCGCACGCCGAAGAAACGCGTGTCGTCGTCATGGATGGAAGCCGGATTGAGGAATTCGACTTCGAAAGCCAAAGCCGGAAACAGCTTCGCGGGAACATCTATCTCGCCAAGGTGACCCGGGTCGAACCCAGCCTGCAGGCCGCCTTCATCGAGTATGGCGGCAACCGGCACGGATTCCTGGCTTTCAACGAGATCCACCCCGACTACTACCAGATCCCCCTGGCCGACCGCGAGGCGCTGACGCGCGAACTGGCCGAGGACGACGACGAGCCGGCGCCGCCCAAGCGTGACCGCGGCCGTGGCCGTTCGCGCAGCAAGCCGGCGGCCCGTGAAGCCGATCCGTCGATCGAGGCGTCCGAGGACGGTGAAGAGGCGGAAGACAACGGCGCCGAGGACTCGCATGAGTCCCACGGCGACGACGACCACGAGCACACCGAAACCGTCAGCAAGGCCTCCTCGTCTGACGACGACGATGACGACGACATGGAAGAAGAGGTCGAGCGCCGTCGCCGCCGCCTCATGCGCAAGTACAAGATCCAGGACGTCATCCGTCGCCGGCAGATCATGCTGGTCCAGGTCGTCAAGGAAGAGCGCGGCAACAAGGGCGCGGCCCTGACCACCTACCTGTCGCTGGCCGGCCGCTACGGCGTCCTGATGCCCTACACCGATCGCGGTGGCGGCATCTCGCGCAAGATCGTCTCGGCGACCGACCGCAAGCGCCTGAAGACCGTTGTCCAGGGCCTGGGCGTTCCCAAGGGCCTAGGCCTCATCGTCCGCACGGCCGGCGCCAAGCGCACCAAGGCCGAGATCAAGCGCGACTACGAATACCTGATGCGGCTGTGGGAAAACATCCGCGACACCACCCTGAACTCCGTGGCCCCGGCCCTCATCTATGAGGAAGAGGACCTGGTGAAGCGGGCGATCCGCGACCTGTTCGACAAGGACATCGATACCGTCCAGGTCGAGGGCGAGGCCGGGTACAAGGAAGCCCGCGACTTCATGCGGATGATCATGCCCAGCCAAGCCGCCAAGGTGGTGGCCTATCGCGAACCGACGCCGCTGTTCGTGGCGCACCGGATCGAGAACCAGCTG
>JANPKF010000640.1:0-4007 GCA_031425895.1 Caulobacteraceae bacterium
GTTTGGAGGATCGTTTTGGTCGTCACAGGCCAAGCTGTCGGGCCCTCGCGGGCATGGCCAGGGTTCTGGGCGTCGAGATCTGGCGTCCGGAAATGGAAAGGGCCGCATCCTCGTCGGATGCGGCCCTTATGGTGGAGCTAAGCGGAGTCGAACCGCTGACCTCTTGAATGCCATTCAAGCGCTCTACCAGCTGAGCTATAGCCCCGAAGACTTGCCTCGGTATTTTTGGCTCGTCGTCGGTGTCCCGGCGGCGAGAGGCGGGGTCTTAGTCTGTCGGCTTTCGCCGATCAAGCCTTCCCGGTCAGTTTTTTTGTCGGATTGGCCGAGGTGTCGTGAAACGCCCCGGCCGCACCGCAAAATCGTCAGACCTCTTCGTCGCCCTCGCCGGGCAGACCGTCGATCTCGTCTTCCGGGAAGTCGTCGTCGTCTTCGTCCTCGAGGAACGGCACGTCGTCGGCTTCTTCCTCGTCGAGGGTTTCCTCGTCGTCGGCGAAATCGACGCCGATGTCGTCGGCCGGCTTGGCGGCGGAGTCGCCTTCCTCATCGTCGGTCTCGATCGGCTCGGCCGCGGCCTCGTCGTCGATTTCCGGCGTAGTGTCGGGTTCTTCCTCGAAGCCGTCCTCGTCTACAGGGGCGACCTTCTTCTTGGTCTCGGCGCCGTCTTCGTCTTTTTCGACCTCGTCCTCGTAGTCGACGGGCGTGGCGCGGGCGCGCACGCGGCGGTTACGCACCGCTTCTTCCGGATCGAACGAGTCGCCGCACTTGGGGCAAACCGCCGGGCGGCGGTTCAGGTCATAGAATTTCGCCGAGCAGGTCGGGCAGAGCTGCTTGACGCCGAGTTCTGGGCTGGCCAAAGCGGGCGGCCTCTCTATGTGGGGTGTTGGAAAAGCGGCGGCTCCCTTGCCACGCGACAGGGGCGCTGTCAAAAGGCTTTCCCCCAATTCCAGCCTGCAACGACGGGAGCCGAGGCCTCGGCATGACCAACGCCGCCCTCCGAGCCCGCCCCGGCGAGGCCCTGCGCGGAACGATCCGCGTGCCCGGCGACAAGTCGATTTCCCATCGGGCGTTGATCCTGGGGGCGCTTAGCGTCGGAACGACCACGATCACCGGCCTCCTCGAAGGCGACGATGTGCTGGCCACCGGGCGGGCCATGGAGGCTTTCGGCGCCAAGGTCACACGCACCGGCGAAAAGGCCTGGACGGTCGAGGGGCAGGGCGGGTTCGTCGAACCGGCCGACATCGTCGACTGCGGCAACGCCGGCACCGGCGTCAGACTGATCATGGGGGCGGCGGCCGGGTTCGACGTCCGGGCGACGTTCACGGGCGACGCCTCGCTGAAGAAGCGGCCCATGGGGCGGGTGTTGAACCCCCTGGGGCTGATGGGCGCCAAATGGCTGTCGAGGGCTGGCGAGCGGCTGCCGCTGACCCTGAGCGGCGGGCATCTCACCGCCATCCGCTACGTGCTGCCGATGGCCTCGGCCCAGGTGAAGTCGGCGGTGCTGCTGGCCGGGCTGAACGCCGCCGGCGACACCGTCGTGCTGGAGCCGGAGGCCACCCGCGATCATACCGAACGCATGCTGAGGGCCTTCGGGGCCATTGTTGAGGTCTCGGACGAGGCCTCCGGGGGACGGCTGATCAAGCTGGCCGGCGGCCAGAAGCTCACCGGCTGCCATGTCGATGTGCCCGCCGATCCCTCCTCGGCCGCCTTCCCGCTGGTCGCCGCGCTGATCACGCCCGGGTCGGAGGTGACGGTCGAGGGCGTCATGCTCAACGTCACCCGGACCGGCCTTTTCGACACCCTGATCGAAATGGGCGCCGATCTGACCATCTCGAACCGGCGACAGGCCGGCGGCGAGGAGGTCGGCGACATCACGGCCCGCCATTCCGAACTCACGGGCGTGGTCGTGCCGCCCGAGCGGGCTCCGGCGATGATCGACGAGTACCCGATCCTGGCCGTTGCGGCGGCCTTCGCCTCGGGATCGACGGTGATGCGCGGGATCGGCGAGATGCGGGTCAAGGAAAGCGACCGGATCGCCCTGATGGCGGCCGGCCTGGCCGCCTGCGGCGTCGGCGTCGAGGAGGAGCCGGAAGGCTTCACTGTCGTCGGGACCAGGGGCGGCAACCATCCGGTGCGCGGCGGCGCCCGTGTGGTCACCCACGGTGACCACCGCATCGCCATGAGCCACCTGGTGCTGGGCCTGGCCGCCCAGGGCGATGTCGAGGTCGATGAGCCCGGTATGATCGCCACCAGCTTCCCGGGCTTTGTGGACCTGATGAGTGGGTTGGGGGCTGACGTAGGCTGATGGGCTTCGTGATCGCCGTCGACGGCCCCGCCGCTTCCGGCAAGGGCACCATCGCCACCAGACTGGCGGCCCTCTACGGCTATCCGGTCCTCGACTCCGGCCTGCTCTACCGCGCCGTCGGCGTGCGGCTGCTGGCCGAGGGCGGCGACCTGTCCGACATGGCGCACGCCACCCGTGTCGCCGAGACCCTGGATCCCGCCACGCTTGAGAACCCTGAGGTCCGCACCCGCGCCGCCGGCGAGGCCGCCAGCCGCGTCGCCGCCTTCACGCCTGTCCGGGCGGCCTTGCGCGCCTTCCAGCGGACTTTCGCGACCCAGGAGCCGGGCGTTGTCATCGACGGCCGCGACATCGGCACCGTCATCGCGCCGCAAGCCGATGCAAAACTGTTCGTCACCGCCTCGCCGGAGGTGCGGGCCACGCGCCGCTGGAAACAGCTGACCGGCCAGGGCGAACAGGTGACCTACGAGGATATCCTCGCCGATATCCGCATCCGCGATGAGCGCGACAGCGCCCGCAGCGACAGCCCGATGGTCATCGCCGATGACGCGGTCTTGCTCGACACCACCGAAATGGATATAGACCGCGCCTTCGATGCGGCCCGCCGCATTGTCGAGACGGCGCGTGGCCTAAAGGCCTAATCCAACCGCGCCGCACCTCTGAAACCGCGGGCCCTTCAGTACCCCACCTGAATCAACCGAACGCCCGGAATCCCGGCCTCGCGCCATCCGCCGTTCCCCAACAGAGACGTAAGTAGCCACATGGCTGATGATATGAACTTCAACCCGACTACGGCCGACTTCGAGGCCCTGCTCAACGAAAGCCTCGGCGGCGCCAGCGATTTCGCTGAAGGCACCGTGATCAAGGGCAAGGTTGTCGGGATCGAAAAAGACGTCGCGATCATCGACATCGGTCTGAAGACCGAAGGCCGGATCAGCGTCAAGGAATTCGGCGTCGACGCCGACGGCAAGGCCACCCTGAAGGTCGGCGACACCGTCGAAGTCTTCCTCGAGCGCGTCGAGAACGCCCTCGGTGAAGCCGTCATCAGCCGCGAAAAGGCCAAGCGCGAAGAAGCCTGGACCCGTCTGGAAGAAGTCTTCGCCCGCAACGAGCCGGTCAACGGCGCCATCGTCGGCCGCGTCAAGGGCGGCTTCACCGTCGACCTGGGCGGCGCATCCGCCTTCCTCCCCGGTTCGCAAGTCGACATCCGCCCGGTGCGCGACGTCGGCCCGCTGATGGGCAAGGAACAACCCTTCGCCATCCTGAAGATGGACCGTCCGCGCGGCAATATCGTCGTCTCGCGTCGCGCCATCCTGGAAGAAGCCCGCGCCGAACAGCGCACCGAGCTGGTCAGCCAGCTGCAAGAGGGTGAAATCCGCGAAGGCGTCGTCAAGAACATCACCGACTACGGCGCGTTCGTTGACCTCGGCGGCATCGACGGCCTGCTGCACGTCACCGACATGAGCTGGAAGCGCGTCAACCACCCGAGCCAGGTGCTCGCGGTCGGCGACACGGTGAAAGTCCAGATCGTCAAGATCAACCCCGACACCCAACGCATCAGCCTGGGCATGAAGCAACTGCAGTCCGACCCCTGGGACGGCGTGGAATCCAAGTATCCCGTCGGCGCGAAGTTCACCGGCCGGATCACCAACATCACCGACTACGGCGCCTTCGTGGAGCTGGAAGCCGGGGTCGAGGGCCTGGTCCA
>JANPKF010000641.1:0-3239 GCA_031425895.1 Caulobacteraceae bacterium
GCTTCCAGATCGGCTTGCCGTCACCGGGCAATCCCAGTCGCGCCCACATCTCGCTGACAGGGTCGATCACGCCCTGATCCAAACGGAAATCCTCACCCCATTCACGTAGGGGTTCGGGGGGCAGCTAGACGGTCGCGTCCAGGCCGATCTTGCTGCCCAGACCGCTCTCGGGGCTGGCGAAGTCGAGGTAGTCGATGGGGGTGTTCTCGATGACGGTGATGTCGCGGGCCGGATCCATCCGTGTGCTGAGCGCCCACATGACGTCCTTCCAGTCGCGGGCGTTGATGTCGTCGTCCACGATGATCACCCACTTGGTGTACATGAACTGGCGCAGGTAGCTCCAGACGCCGAGCATGATGCGCTTGGCGTGGCCGGGGTAGGCCTTCTTCATGCTGACCACGGCGATGCGGTAGCTGCAGCCTTCCGGCGGCAGCCAGAAGTCGACGATCTCCGGAAACTGCTGGCGGATCAGCGGGATGAACACCTCGTTGAGCGCCTCGCCGAGGATGGCCGGCTCGTCCGGCGGCCGGCCGGTGAAGGTGGTGTGGTAGATGGCGTCCTTGCGGTGGGTGATGCAGCTGACCTGGAAGACCGGGAACTTCTCGACGCTGTTGTAGTAGCCGGTGTGGTCGCCGTAGGGGCCTTCGTCCTCGAACTCGTCGAGCAGGACATGGCCCTCGATGACGATCTCGGCCTGGGCCGGGACCATCAGGGGCACGGTCTTGGCGGGCACCAGATCCAGCTTCGAGCCGCGCAGGATGCCGGCGAACTGGTATTCGCTGAGGGTGTCGGGCACCGGCGTCACCGCCGCCAGGATGGTGCCCGGATCAGCCCCGATGACGGCGCAGGCGGGCAGGGGCTCGCGCTTGCCGGCCTTCTTGTGGCGGCCGTAGTGCTGGGCCCCGCCGCGGTGGGCCAGCCAGCGCATGATGGCCCGGTCCTTGCCGAGCAACTGCATGCGGTAGATGCCGAGGTTGTAGTCGTCTTCCTTGCTGTCCGACGGCCCCTTGGTGACCACCAGCGGCCAGGTGATCAGCGGCGCCGGCTCGCCGGGCCAGCAGCCCTGGATGGGCAGCTTGTTCAGGTCGATCTGGTCGCCCTTCATGACCACCTGCTGGACCGGCGCGGTCTTCACCGTGCGCGGCCGCATGGAGAGGACCGTGCCGGCCAGGGGCAGCAGGTTGAAGGCGTCCTTCAGACCCCGCGGCGGATCGGGCTGGCGCAGGAAGGCCAGCAGTTCGCCGACCTCGCGCAGCTCCGCGCCGGTGGCGCGCGGCTTGCCGCCGAGCGTCACGCCCATGGCCACCCGCTTCACCGTGCCGAACAGGTTGGCGAGGCAGGGCATGTCGGACTTTGTGCCATCGGCCTTGATGACGTTTTCGAACAACACCGCCGGTCCACCCGTGGCCAACAGCCGGGTGCAGATCTCGGTCATCTCCAGCTCAGTGGAGACCGGCTCGGTGACGCGCACCAGCTCGCCCGATTTCTCGAGGTCGGCGATGAAGTCGCGGAGCGAGCGATAGGCCATGCACAGGTTCCTTGTCTGGCGTCCGATCTAGCGCTCTTCGCGCGGAGGGGAAACGGAGACGTCGCCGATCTTCCTTCCGCCGGCGACGCCTGGTGAAATTGAGCCGTTCGGCGATCATCGGTCAGCGATCTTAGCCGCCCGTTCAGCCTTTGCCGCTTAGGGCTTTGCGGGCGAGGAACTCTGCATGGCCGCTAGCCACATCACCGAACTGCGCATTCTGCGCTGGCGCGACGAAGACCGTCGCGGGCGGCTGATCCAGCTGGGCATCGTCGCGTTGCTGGCCTGGCTCTGCAGTCCGTCGCCCTGGACCCTGCCCTGGCTGCTCACCACCGGCGTCGCCATCTGGATCGACGGCGAGATCGCCGGCCGCCGCCGACTGGACCTGTCGGACGCCCGCCTTCGGCGCGTTGAACCCTGGGCCCGGCTGGCGGCCGGGGCGCTGTTCGCCGCCAGCTCGATCCTGCTGTTGCTGGGCGGAACGGGTTTCGCCCTCACGGCGGCGCTGTTCCTGGCCAGCGCCAACACGATCAGCAACGCGGTGCTGAACCGCGGCTCGGCGAGGGCGACGGCCCTTATGCTGCGGCCGTCCGTGCTGATTCTCGCGCTCCTTCCATGGATCGCCCTGGCCACAGGCAGCCTCGGTAGTTTGAAGGACGCATTGCTGATGCTCAGCGGCGGGCTGCTGTTCGCAGTGTTCGTCTCACAAGTGGTCAGTTCACTCGACAGCGAGGCCCGCGACTACGAGGCGGCCGTCGACAAGGCCCAGGCGGCGGCGGCGTCGCGGGATGTCTTCCTGGCCAACATGAGCCACGAGATTCGCACGCCCCTGAACGGCGTCGTGGGGGTCGCCCATGCCCTAGAACAGACGCCACTGACGCCCGGCCAGAGAGAGATGGTCGGGCTGATCGGCGGCTCCGGCCGAGTGCTGGAGCGGCTGCTCTCCGATGTGCTCGACAGCGCCAAGATCGAGGCCGGCGCCTTCACCCTCGAAAGCCTGTCCTTCGACCTGAGGTCGGAAATCGACGCGGCCGCCTTGCTGATGCGCGATCGGGCCGCTGAGAAGGGGGTCGGCTTCGAGCTGGCCGTCTCTCCCTCCGCGGACGGTGTCTTCGTCGGCGACGCGGTGCGTCTGCGCCAGATCGTCGCCAACCTGGCCTCCAACGCGGTCAAGTTCACCGACGCCGGCGCCGTGCGCATCCACGCCGACGTCATCGACGGGGACAGCGGCCCCCTCCTGATCCTGACGGTCGCCGACGACGGCATCGGGTTCGACGACGAGGTCGCCAGCCGCCTGTTCCAGCCCTTCACCCAGGCCGACACCAGTATCACCCGCCGGTTCGGCGGCTCCGGCCTGGGCCTCAGCATCTCGCGGGCCCTGGCCGAGGCCATGGGCGGCGCCCTGGCGGCGACCTCGCGCCCGGGGGTGGGCAGCACCTTTACCCTGACCGTGCCACTGGCGCGGGGAATCCGCGCTGCCGCCGCCGAGCGACTGGCCCACGTCGAGCAGACCGGGCAGGGCCTGCGGGTGCTGGTGGCCGAGGATCATCCAACCAACCAGAAGGTCGTCCGCCTCTTCCTCGAGCCGCACGGCATAGAGGTGGTGGTCGCCGAGAACGGCCAGGTCGCCCTCGATCTGTGGCGCGTCGGGGGCTTCGACGCCGTGCTGATGGACATGCAGATGCCGGTCATGGACGGCGTCGCCGCTGTCGAG
>JANPKF010000642.1:0-1504 GCA_031425895.1 Caulobacteraceae bacterium
GGCGACCGCCAGCTGCGCCGCCTGTTCCAGACGCACCTCGGCGCCACCCCGATCGGCGTCGCCCAGACCCGGCGCGTGCTGCTCGCCAAGCAACTGATCCACGAGACCGACCTGCCGATGGCCCAGGTGGCTCTGGCCTCGGGCTTCGGCAGCGTCCGCCGGTTCAACGAGACCTTCCAGGCCCTGTACAACCGCCCACCCGCCGCCCTGCGCCGTCGCGCCACCCCAGCCGGCGCGGCCGACGGGGTCACCCTCAAGCTTCGCTACAAGCCGCCCTATGACTGGGACGGCCTGATCGCCTTTCTCCAGCTGCGCGCCATCCCCGGCGTCGAGCGGGTCGAGGGCAACCGCTACGCCCGCACCATCGAACTGGACGGCGAGATGGGCACGCTGGCCGTCACCCCGGCCGGCAAGGACCAGCTATCGCTCCAGGTCCGCTTTCCCCGGACCAGCGCCCTGCCGGCCATCCTCGCCCGTGTGCGCCGGGTCTTCGACCTCGCCGCCGACCCGGTCGTCATCAACGAACACCTGTCGGTCGATCCGGACCTCGCGCCGCGCGTGGCGGCCAGGCCCGGCCTGCGCGTCCCTGGCGCCTGGGACGGTTTTGAACTGGCCATCCGCGCCATCCTCGGCCAGCAGATCACCGTTCACGCCGCCGTCCTTCTGGCCGGCAGGCTGGCCGCGCAGTACGGCGAGCCGTTGCCGGAGGCGTGGGCCCAGGAAGGCCTCACCGTCGCGTTTCCAAGTCCGGAACGCCTCGCCGCCGCCGACCTCTCCGGCCTGCCCATGCCCGGCGCCCGCTCCCGCTCGCTCGGCAGCATGGGCGCGGCGGCCGTCGCTGACCCGGCGCTGTTCGGCCCGCGCCAAGACCTCGATACCGCCATCAAGGCCTTGAAGGCCCTGCCCGGCATCGGGGAATGGACGGCCCAGTACATCGCCATGCGTCAACTGCGCGAACCGGACGCCTTCCCGGCCGCCGACATCGGCCTGATGCGCGCTCTGGAAACCCCGGACGGCGTGCGCCCCACCCCCGCGCAGCTTCTCGCCCGGGCCGAAGCCTGGCGACCCTGGCGCGCCTATGCCGCCCTGCATCTCTGGGCCGGCGACGCCGCCGCCATCAAGGAAAAGGCCGATGCCCGCAAAGCCGCCTGAGACCCTGACGATCGAACGCTATGCTTCGCCCATCGACGGCCTGTGGCTGGCCGTCGACGAGGACGGCACCCTGCGCCTGCTCCACTTCGATCGTCCCGAAGAGGATTTCCTGCGCACCGTGCGCCGCAGCTATCCCAAGGCCCAGATCGCCAAGGGCAGCGCCCCGCCGCCGGTTCGCGACAACCTCGACGCCTACTTCAAGGGCGATTTGCCGGCGCTGGAGCGGATCCCTACCCAGGCGGTCGGCAGCGACTTCCAGCACTCGGTCTGGAACGAGCTCAAGCAGATTCCGGTCGGCGAGACACGCAGCTACGGCGCCATGGCCCGCAAGATCGGCCAGCCCAGCGCCAGC
>JANPKF010000643.1:0-1619 GCA_031425895.1 Caulobacteraceae bacterium
CACAAATTCATGATCTGAGACGTGGGCCCTGGCCTCCTGCCTGTAGCGGGAGGGTGCCATGCCATAGCGCGCGAGGAAGGCGCGGTTGAAACTCGCCTTGGAGGCAAAGCCCATCTCGAAGGCGAGATCCAGCAGGTCGGCCGTCGGTCGCCCGGTCAGGGCCCGCGCCACGGCTTCGGCTCTCAGGCCGTTGACGAAGGCAGAGAAATTCACGCCGAGGCCTGTGTTGATTGCCCGTGAAAGCCGGCCCGTGTTGGTGCCCAGGTATCGCGCGAGGCGGGGCAGGTTGAGGTCAGGCTCGCGCCACCATTCCGCCTCGCGGGTTCGCCCGGCGTAGTCGGCGGCAATGGCGGGCCAGTCGGGCTCTGCAACACTGGCCGGGCGCGCGTGCTCGGCCTCGGCTTGCTGGACGGGGACAAGCCTGCGCCCGAACTGAAGGCCGGCATGACGCCATCCCTCGACACCCAGCAGAACGCCGATCATGCCGATGGCCATATGAAGGCCGAAGAACTGGAAATAGTCGAAGCCCGACAGTGTCTGCCATCCCTGCCAGCCAGCCCACAGCCCTGTAGTGACCACCATCGCGGCAAGGATGCGGCCCAGCCAGCGGGCGGCATAACGGTCGTCATCGCTTCGCTCATCGGCCAGACCTGTCCGAAATCGCCGCAGAAGCTTCAGGGCTGTCGCGGAATAGGCGACAAGGCCCAACAACACGCCGATGGACAAGGCCCGGGAAATCCAGCTGGCTGCGACGCTGTCGGCCCAGGCCATCTTGGTGTCGAACGGCAGCAGGAAGGCGGATCCCAGATAAGCAAGCTGGATGAACCCCGGTGCCAGATGCCATCGCCACCGCGCCGGCAGTGTCCCTTCGGTCAGGGCGTGGGTGTAACCATGGAGCAGCGGAGCAAGGAACAGAGGGAGCGCGAACGGCGCATAGGTCAGGCCCCTCCAGGCATCGTAGAAACCGGCGAACCCGATCGTGTAGGGCGTGACCACCCCTGTCGCCACGACGAGAAACAGAGCCAGCAGGCGGTTTGCTGTCCGGTTGATGTCCGTCGTCGCCAGAGCGCTGGCGAGGGCCAGCATCTGCACGCTGAGCATCAGCAGCAGAGCTGTTCGCCAGCCGAAGCTCAGTTCGAAATCCCCCATGCCGGGGACGCTAGCGCCTTACGGGCGTAGCGACAAAAGCGTCAGTTGGACGCGTTCTGCCAGGACGGCGGGCAGCCGTCGAAACGGCCGGCGTCGGCGATCGTCAGGGTGCGCATGTTCAGGCGCATGATGGGCTGCATCGAGCCGCGGCCGTGGCCGGTGTAGAGGTCGATCTTGTTGCCCTTGATCGCACCGCCGGTGTCGGAGGCGTACCAGTAGCCGTCATGGGTCGAGCCATCGGCCATGCGCAGGCCGACAGTCTCGCGGATGAACAACCGGGTGCGGCGCGGGATGACCCGGGGATCGGTGGCCACGGTCCGCATGGGGACCGGACGGCAGCCGAGCGAATCGTTGCCTGTCGCTCCGCCACCGCCTGCATGATAGAGGCGGGCCGAGGCGCGCCAGTCCGGATCACCGCTCATCAGGGCGGTGCGTTCGGCATCCAGTTCGAGGGTTTCGGCATCGGTGCC
>JANPKF010000644.1:0-4410 GCA_031425895.1 Caulobacteraceae bacterium
GACACGCCTGCCGACGGCAGGCTACTCAGGATGACGAAGCGGGGTGGGTTGCACAAACGGTCGTCATCCTGAGTAGCCGCGCAGCGGCGTGTCGAAGGACGCACGGAGCTAGCGACTCCCTCTCTCTTCCTGTAAGAGCCGCCTCGTCTCAGCGACTGGCGCATCAGGTGGATCACCACCGGGGAGTTGACGACGCCATCTGCCGCGCGCCTGGGCGAGACCTCACAGCCATTGAGCCGGAGTCCGCCATGCCCGCCGCCCCTGATTTCCCGCCCTCGCCCGATACCGTCGCTGCGAAGCGCGCCCTGATCTCCGTGTCCGACAAGACCGGGCTGATCGAGACGGCGCGGGCGCTGCATGATCTGGGCGTCGAGCTGGTCCCGACCGGCGGCACCAAATCGGCCATCGCGGCGGCCGGGTTGCCGGTCAAGGATGTGGCCGACCTGACCGGGTTTCCCGAAATGATGGACGGGCGGGTGAAGACCCTGCACCCCGTCGTCCACGGCGGCCTGCTGGGTGTTCGCCAGGCGCCGACCCATGCGGCGGCGATGGAAGAGCACGGCATCGGCGGCATCGATATCCTCTATGTGAACCTCTACCCGTTCGAGGCCACGGTGGCGGCCGGGGGCGACTTCGAAACCTGTGTCGAGAACATCGACATCGGCGGGCCGGCGATGATCCGCTCGGCGGCCAAGAACCACGGCTATGTCGCCGTCTGCACCGCGCCGGAAGACATGGCCCGGGTGGTCGAGGCGTTGAAGACCGGCGGCACCACGCTGGCCCTTCGCAAGGACCTGGCGGCCCGGGCGTTTGCCCGCACCGCCACCTATGACGCGGCCATCAGCGGCTGGTTCGCGGGGCAGCTGGGCGAGACCGCCCCGGCCCGCCGGGCCGTTGGCGGTGAACTGAAGCAGACCCTGCGCTACGGCGAGAACCCGCATCAGTCGGCCGCCTTCTATGTGACCGGCGAGCAACGCCCGGGCGTGGCGAACGCCCGGCAGCTGCAGGGCAAGGAACTGAGCTACAACAACATCGCCGACACCGACGCCGCCTTCGAGCTGGCCGCCGAGTTCGACGAGCCGGCCTGTATCATCGTCAAGCACGCCAACCCCTGTGGGGTTGGTTTGGGCGCCGACCTCAAAGAGGCCTACGCCCGGGCCCTGGCCTGTGACCCGGTCTCGGCCTTCGGCGGTATCGTGGCGGTCAACCGCCGCCTCGACCGCGCCACCGCCGAGCTGGTCTGCGAGACCTTCACCGAGGTGGTCATCGCCCCGGAAGCCGACGACGACGCCGTCGCCGTGTTCGAAGCCAAGAAGAACCTGCGCCTGCTGGTCACCGGCGGCATGCCGGACGCCTTCTCGACCGGCGAGGTGTTCCGCTCGGTTTCCGGCGGCTTCCTGGTGCAGTCGCGCGACACCGCCCGGCTGACGGCGGCGGACCTCAAGGTGGTGACCAAGCGCGCGCCCACCGACGAGGAAGTGCGCGACATGCTTTTCGCCTTCACCGTCGCCAAGCATGTGAAGTCCAACGCCATCGTCTTTGCCCGGGGCGGCCAGACGCTGGGCGTCGGGGCCGGGCAGATGAACCGCAAGGACAGCGCCCGCATCGCCGCCATCCGCGCCGCCGATTTCGGGCTCGACCTGAAAGGCAGCGCCTGCGCCTCGGAAGCCTTCTTCCCGTTCGCCGACGGCCTGATCCAGGCGGCGGAGGCCGGGGCGACGGCGGTGATCCAGCCGGGCGGCTCGATGCGGGACGCCGAGGTGATCGCGGCGGCCGACGCGGCGGGGATCGCCATGGTCTTTACCGGGGTGCGGGTGTTCCGCCACTGAGCCGTCTATCGAAGCGGGCTACCATTATAACAGGGTGATCGGCTGCAACCGCGATGCGGGACGGCAAGTCCCTGATTCTGCGTGCCTTTGGTGTAGGCCGGGGCGCTGTAATTGTAGCCTTGCGCGTAGGTCGACCTGTAGCCCGGTGTCCTGTGTTTGTAGGTCGGTCGGAGCCTTCAGCGGCCTACAGGGCTGCGGCAGGGTTCGCGCAGCGGCGACGGGCGACATACCCGGAATTCAAAATGTGAGTGAATAATCACTTGCAGTCCGCCCACCGCTGGCTGTAGGCTGAGCAATGTCGACGTGGGGAGACCGATGGACACTCTGGAAGCCCGCTGGGCCAGGCTCGAGCCGCACGCGACCGTGCACGGCCCGGCCGATTCCGACAGACGGCCTGTCGCCCTGCTGTTCCACGGCTGCGGCGGGGTGCAGGCGCATCTGGACGACTATGCGGCCGCCGCGACGGCGGCCGGCTGGCGCTCGGTCATCGTCGACAGTTTCGCCCCGCGCGGCTGGAGCCGGACCTATGGCCTGACCTTTGTCTGCAGCGGCACGCGGTTCTGGGGCTTCGAGCGGGCCGGCGACGTGCTGGCGACGATCTACGGCATTGGCCAGCGGGAGGACGTGGATCCCGGCCGCATGGTGCTGGCCGGCTGGAGCCACGGCGGCTGGGCGATCATGGACCTGATGACCATGGCCCTGGAGAGCGAGGCCGAGGCCCGCATCGGCGGGGCCGGGCCGGGGCTGCTGGACGGGGTGCGGGGCGTCTACCTCAACTATCCCTATGTGAATTTCGGCTCGCGCGGCGCCAGGCGAGACTGGCGCTATCGCCCGAAGGTGATGGGCGTCATCGCCGAGCGCGACCACCTGGGCGCCCCGAAGCTGCATGAGGCGGCCTATGCGCGGGCGCGGGCCTCGGGTTGTGCGGTGGAGACGGTCACGGTGAAGGGGACGCATGCCTTCGACCAGCCGCAGGAAGTGCTGCTGAACGTCACGCCGATGCGGCGGGACCAGGCGCTGACGGCGGAGAACCTGGCGCGGTTCGGGGGGTTCCTGGGCGGGGTTTAGGCCGCCGCTTCAGGGTCCGCCAGGCGGACGCCCTGAAGGACGGAAGCGCGACCATTGTCGGTTCATCGGCGATCGGGACCAGAACGTTCTGGCGACCGCTTTCATCTCTGCCTGGCCGGTTACTTATAAGTATCTTAGGCTTCTTGCGGTTTTTTGCGAGGCTGGAACGGAGGAGGATGGCTGCGTGCAGAGTCCACTTGAGCGTGAACGGCTTGCCGCGCTGGAACGGATGGAGGTCCTCGACTCTCCATCAGAGCCCCTGTTCGACAGCCTGACCGAGCTTGCCGCACAGACCTTCAATACGCCCATCGCGTTGATCTCCCTGGTCGACCAGGAACGACAGTGGTTCAAGGCCTGCGTCGGCCTTGATGTCGATCAAACCGCGCGGGAAATTTCATTCTGCCAGTACGCGATCCTCTCGGATCAGGTGTTCGTCGTGCTCGACGCCGCCCATGACGAGCGATTCCGCGACAACCCCCTTGTCACCGGGCCGCCCGACATTCGCTTCTATGCCGGCGCCCCATTGATCACGCCCGAGGGGTCTCGGTTGGGGACGCTTTGCGTCATCGACACGGTTGCCCGAGAGGCGTTTACGGACGCTGACGCATCGCGCCTGCAGGGCATTGCCAACAGCGTCATGCAAGCGCTGCGTATGCGGCTTTGTAGCCGCGAGCGCGAACGCATCGCTGTCGTGGCCGACGAGCAGAACAGATTGCTCAAACTGGCCGAGGATATGGCCGGCGTCGGGACCTGGTCCTGGGACGTGGCGGCCGATCGGACGACCTGGTCAGACCAGGTCTATCGCATTCACGGCTACGAGCCCGACGTTGAACCGCCGGCGCTGCAAGGCGTGCTCGAGCGTTATCACCCGGATGATGCCGCGGTCCTGGCCGACCACGTTCAGCGCGCCGTCGCCGAGGGCCGCGACTACGCGTTGGAGGCCCGCATCTACCGACCGGATGGCTCGGAGCGGCATGTCATTGCCCGCGGCGCCTGTCGCAAAGGCCCGGACGGTGCGGTCACGGCGCTCCTGGGTACTTTCCTCGACGTCACCGAACTCAAGCTCGCGGACGAAAACCTTCGTGCCAACGAGGCGCGGCTCAAATTTGTGATGGAACAGTCGGCCGACCTGATCATCCGCGTCGAGCCGGGCAAGGGCATCACCTGGGTTTCCCCGAGTTGCCGCCTCTACGGATATGAGCCGGAAGACCTCGTCGGGAGCTTTGCTGTTGAACTCGTCCATCCTGATGATAGGGCCAATGTTGCAGCGGTGCGCGGGGCACGGTTCGCAGGCCTTCCGGACCCTCCGGGAAGCACCCGTGACCACCGCGTCCGCCACAAGGACGGAAGCTGGACCTGGTTTCAGGGCAACCCGACCCTGATCAGGGGCGCGGACGGCCAGGTCATCGAGATCGTCAACGTCCTGAGGGACGTGACCGCCCAGCGCGAAATTGCCCGCACCCTTGAGGCGGCCCGTGACGCGGCCCAGGAGGCCGCTCAGGTGAAGACCGAC
>JANPKF010000645.1:0-1799 GCA_031425895.1 Caulobacteraceae bacterium
CTCAGGACCGTCTGGGGATTGATGGCCGTACGGGCCGCTTCGTTGGGACCGTTCACGAAGCCCGAGAGCGTCGAGGTATAGGTCGCCGCGTTGTTCGTCCCGGCGTTGAACAGGGCCGCGGTGGCGGCGCCGTTGATGTCGGTGTCGTCGCGGAAGCTGATCGCGCAGGCGAAGGCCACGCTGTCCCAGCGGGGCGCCGCGGCCTGGGTGGACGGCGTGTCCACGTCCAGGCAGGCCGCGGCGGTGTGGCCGCCGACCATGATCCCGTTGATGAAGCGGCCGCTGGTGCCGCTGTTCAGGGTCTGCAGGTCCAGGGCGCCCGTGCGGGCGGTCCCGATGGCGGTGTAGTTGGAGACCACCGGTCGCGAAGCCAGCGCCGACTGGACGCCCACCGAGCTCATCTCGAAGATGCGGTCGCCGCCGGCGGCCCGCTGGCGGGCGATCAGGAACTGGATCCCGCCGCGATAGCCCTCGTCGGTGTCGATGCTGTCGTCGTCAGCGCCGGTGATGACGATATTGCTGGCGTTCACCGTGCCGCCGAAAAACTCGATGCCGTCGTCCGAACTGTTGTGCACCTGGACATGGCTGACGGTGGTGGCCGAGCCGACGCCCAGCAGGGTGATGCCGTTCAGCTCGCGGTTCGGCTGAATCTCGAAGCCGGGATAGCGAACCTGGATGTAGCGGATGCGGCCGGAGTTGTCGGCCGGGCTGTTGCCGCCGTAGAGCGAGACGCCGCCCTCGAAGGTGGCCACGCAGTTGAGGTTCGGCGGCGTCGTGCCGGCCGGACAGCTGGCGATCGGCGCGCGGCCGGCGATCACGATTCCGCCCCACTGGCCGATCAGGTCGGCGCCGGAATTGCCGTCGACGTTAGAGCGGCTGGTGAAAATAATCGGGTTGGTCGGGGTGCCCTCGGCGAAGATCTGGTTGCCGCGCTGGACGTTCAGGTAGTCGAGGCCGCCCGAGCCATAGAGCCGGACGCCGGCCTCGATGGTGAGCACGGCCTGGGTGGTGCCGGCGATCGGGGCGTTCGGATCGGCGCCGAGGTCGTCGCCCACGTCCACCCGGCCGCTGATGGCGTAGATGGTGCCGGCCCTGAGCGGGACCAGCAGGTTGCCGGTGATCTTCTGCGGCAACTGGCAGGCGCGCAGCGTGCCGCTCGCCACCGTGCCGACGTTGGCGAAGCCGGTCGGGCAGTCTGCCGCCGGCGTGCCAGGAGGAAGAGGCGTGGTGCCGCCACCGCCGCCGCCCCCGGCGGTGGGCGGGAAGGCGCCTTCGCCCGGCGAAGCCACGTTGTCCGCGCCGCCGCAGGCCGAGAGCGACAGCGCCGCTGCGGCGACTGCCAGCAGTGACTTAACCGGAAGCCTGGTCATGGTGATCTCCAAACGGGGTTCGAGCCTGATCGCGAATGCTGCGCATGGACGTGGACGCACCCCGAACCCCGGCGTCCCCGCCCTTCCCGGCCTTGGCTATTAGGTGGGCCGTGTGACAGCGCGGCCTCAGGTTTATGACGTTCCTGAGTCAGCCCGGCCGGGGCCACGCGGGCGTTCGAAAGACCTGTTTGGTGTGGCCGGAAAGCCGCGCCGCGTCACACGGCACGGAGCCGAGTCGGTCGCACCGGAGAGGTCAGCGGCACACGCGGTCGAAGAGCTAAACCGAGTCCGATACTTGTCGCGGGGCCGTCACAACCCCTGCACACTGCGCGTTTAGAGAGCTGCTCGCGGAAGCTGCAGGAGAATCTCATGCGCAACCTCGTCTCAGTCCGGCCCGAAGGCGACGCCTGGCGGGTCGAATCCGAGTCC
>JANPKF010000646.1:0-6780 GCA_031425895.1 Caulobacteraceae bacterium
GGCCTGCGCCAGAGCGTGGAGGTCGGTCGCGCCGCCTTCCGCAGCCCGCTGGTGCTCGGCGGGCCGGCGGCCCGGGCGGGTCTCTCCTGTGACAGTTGTCATCGTGACGGGCGGGGCAACCGGCTGTTCCAGTTCCCGGGCGTCTCGGGCCCGCCGGGCACCGCCGATGTCACCACCTCCCGCTTCAGCAGCCATCGCGGCAACGGCGTCGACGACCCCGTCGCCATCCCCGACCTCTCCGGGCCCAAGGCGGCGCTGAAGGTGTCGCAGGACCCGGCCGGCAGAGAGCTGTCGGACTTCATCGAAGGGCTGATCACCCAGGAGTTCGACGGCCCGACGCCAAGCCCCGCCGTGCTCGAGGGCCTCGTCGCCTACGTCCGCGCCCTTGACCCCGCCGCCTGCCCGGCCGGCGCTCAGCCCCGTTCGGCGGCGGCCCTGCTGCATGACGCCGACCGCGCGGTCGCCGCCGGCCGCCTGGCCCTGGCCAAGGGTGACGCCGACACGGCCCTGACCATGATCTCCGCGGCCCGCGCCGGGCTCGGCCGCATCGACGAGCGCTACGACGGCCTGGAGGCCAGCCGCGCCGCTCTGCGCCGGGCCGACGACGCGCTGGCCGCCGCCGCCCGGGCTGTCCGCGCCGTCGCGCCGGACGCCGCCGCCCGACTCGCCGCCTGGCCTCCAGACGACCTTGCCGCGCCCCTGGAAAGGCAGGCTGAGGAGTCGCTATTCAACCCCGCCAGACTGGCTGAACACGGCCTTTGAAGAGCGCGCTTGCTACCGGGGCGCCCCTGAGTATATTGCGCGCCTTCCCGCGCCGGGAGCCGACAGGCTCCAGCGGCGCAACCGCAGGCCATCGGCATGCGTGGACAGGTGGCCGAGTGGTTTTAGGCGCACGCTTGGAAAGCGTGTGTAGGGGAAACTCTACCGAGGGTTCGAATCCCTCTCTGTCCGCCAGCCGCCTCACGCGTTGGTCGTCACCGGTGAAACCTGGCGCCAGGCTCTACCTGGCCTTCACAAGCATCCCGTCGACCGGCTGAACCACGCCGTTGGTCACCACCATCTCGTCGCCCGTGAGCCGCGCCGTCGCCCCGTCAGCGGCCGTCACGACCACCGCCTCGCCGTCCTTGGAGAAGGTCAGCAGGTCGTCGGCCATGGTGCGCATTTGGACGCCGCCGGCCCCGCCGCGGGCGATGGCGGAAAGGATGTCGGCGCGGGTCAGGGCGCCCGGCACGATGTGGGCGCGAAGCAGCGCCGCGCTCTGGGCCTTCATGGCATCGCCCGACAGGTCCCCGCCGGCTGTTCCCAAGGCGGCGTTGGCCGGGGCAAAGACGGTGTAGGGCCCCTTGCCTTCCAGCACGCCGGACAGGCCGGCGTTGTCGATGATCCCATCAAGGGTGTCGAGATCGCCCGCGTCGTCGATGGCGGCCGCAAGGGTCTTCGATGACGGCGAGGGAGTCGCGGTGGCTACGCCGTCGGTCTTGGCCGTCTTGTCGCCGCAGGCGGCGAGGCTGAGGACTATCAGGGGCGCGAGCGCCCAGTTTATCGGATTGCGCATCTCGCCCTCTTCAGGTCAGCAGCTGGATTACGGCCTGCACCAACTGGGTGGTGGGGTCGACCTGATAGACGTAGCCATCGTTATATCGGTACTGGCGCTCGGGGCTGTCTGCATAGCGGTCCCGATAGTCGTACGGCACGTTGTAGATGTCATAGCCGGCCGGCATCCGCTGACCGACGTTGAACTGTTGCCCGGTCAAGAGAGCGGCGATCTGGCCGATGCCCTGGGTCCGCGGATCGACGCCATAGAGTACGCCGTCGGCATACCGGTATTGGTACCTGTCGTTCAGACCATAGTACTGTGAATAGTAGCGGGGCGCGGGCTGGAAGTCGTACTGCCCCGGCCAGGCATTGCCCGGCGACAGCACACCGCCCAGAAGCGGCAGATAGCCGAGGACTCCGCCCTGCCGGTTGATGCGATAGAGATAGCCGTCCCGATAGCGGTAGTCGCCGTTGTCGCCCCGCATCCGCCACAGGTAGTTGTAGCGGGCATAGTCGTCGCGATCATTGTCGATCTTGCGCGCCTGTCCCGGCGGTAGGCAGCCATTGTTCTTCTTCGCCAGCCCGGGAGGGCAGCCATTCACCAGTCCACGATCCTTATGCCGGCGGAAGATCACGACATCGCCGTCGACGTCCCGGCGATCCACCCGGTGCAGTTCTTTTCGGTCGTCTTTGCCGCCGCCCTCGCGGGTGACATCCCGAACGGCGCCCGGGACCCGGACCTTGGCCGGCCGGTCATCCCGATCCTTGCCGCGCTGGCCGCGACTTTCGCCGCCGCCTCTGGCTTCCTTGTCGCGACCGCCGTTGTCACCACGATCCTGCTGGCCACGGCTTTCCTTACCGCCGCCCTTTTCATTGCCGTTGCCATTGTCTTTCTGGGCCAGGGCCACGCTGGAGACGCCGAACGCCAGCACAAGGGCGCTGGTCAGCGGGATCAGTCGGTTCATCGGGGAAGACTCCTCGTCAAGCCGATGACAACGTTCCGCAACCATGGATGTTCCGCCCGGGCCGGGGGGCGTCACGATCGCTGACGACAAAGCCTCGGCTTCCACTGCCAAAGTGGAGACGACTCGGCGGTGGACAGCCCGCACCGCCATTCCTAGCCGAGTAATACGCACAGGCTGGCCGGCTTCGCTGTAACAGTCGGTACTTTCCCCGATCGTCTGCAAATTCGCTGTCGGCCGACCAGTTGGGCGGCAGCGTGGCGGGAGACGCCCGCGGCGCGCGCCGGGGTCTAGATCAGACCCGCCACAAGCGTCATGAAGCCAAGTCCAATCGAGAGCGGCAGTCGAAGGCTCAGCCATCCTGCAGGCGTCAGACCCAGGGACCGAAGCTTCAGATCGACCAGGACACTGGACATGATCAGAGCGCCCAGAACCAACAGCGAAGGTCCAGGCCAGGTATGCCCTGCGACCGAGGGCCAGGCGGTCCCGAGTGCGAACAGCGACGGCAGCACCGAAACCGTCCAGATCCAGCGGGGGACAGGAGCGTTGGCCGCTGCCGCAAGCCCCCACCAGACACCGCCCAGAAAGCTGAAGATCAAGGCCGCATAGGCAAAGGCGAGGACCAGGGCCGTGGATCTGACTTCCGGCCCGCCAAGCACCAGGCTCGCCAACGCGGCCGCCTGAGGAAGCAGTCCTGCATAGCCCAGGACTCGGGCAGACGACGGCACGGGTGACACGGCAGCTCGGTTCACGGGGTCTTGACCTCTTCACGTTGGAATACAGCGGATCGCCGCCGACGCACCCTGACCGCGCCAGTCCGGCTCTGACGCCGGAAGGCCTTCACCTCAACCGGCCGTCGAGGATTTGGTCGCCAAGCTGGACCCCCGACAACCACGCCCCCTCGATCGTTGGCGCGGCCAGCCAGTCGCCGCAGAGCCCGAGGGCGAGACCTGGATCCCAGAGTGGTCCGGAACCGTCGGCGGTCGGCCGCGCGTAACGCCAACGATGGGACGACGTCGCCATGACGGTCGGAGGGGGTATCGCCAACCGTTCGAAAAAGGCCGCCAAAACGTCGGCCTCCACCTGGGCCTGAACGGCCTCGATATTCTCTTCAGACCACCTGGCCCCCGCCTGCAGCACCCAGGATTCGGGTCCGGTTCGGCCTGGCTTTGCACTGTTGCGCGCCGCCCAGCTCAGGATGGCTTCGTCATCTCCTCGCAGGCAGTCAGGCGCCGTGCTCAAGGGTTCAGACAGCACCAGCATGACGGTCCAGCAGGGTGAACTCGGCCTGGCGAGCGCCTGTGCCGACCAATCCGGGACGACGCCCGCGAGGAGTTGACCCGCCTGTTCGGCCGGCAGGGCCAGAACGAGCGTGTCGCAACTGAATGCGGCGCCGTCCTCGGTCGCGACGTCCCAGCCGGCCGGATTTTCAGACAGTTGAACCACGCGCGTGGTCCATCGGACGTCGAGGTCTTCCGCCATCGCCTTGAGCGGAGCGTTCATGGCCGGAGAGCCGACCATCGCCCCCTCACCGGCCGCGGGCCATGGGGCGACCGTGCCCGCATCCCGCCACTGACTGACCATGGCTTCGAAACGCGGATCGGACGGGGTGAAAGACTGCGCCCCATGATCGAAGGTCGCCTCACCGAGGTCCGTCGACAGCCGCCGCGCGGCCATACGCCCGCCCGCGCCGCGGCCCTTGTCCAGGAGCGTCACCTGGTGTCCAGCCTGACTTAGCCGTTCAGCGCACGCCAAGCCCGCCATTCCAGCGCCCACGATCAGAGTTCGCATTTACCGTTCTTCTCAAAAAGGGCCCGCCCCGCAAGGCGAAGAGCGGGGCCGGCCCTGATTTTCAAGGGATTTGACCATCGCGCCTTCGTTTTTGTCGCGCCGCAGTGAAATGGGCCGGGGGCGCTCCATATCCAGCGCATGAGCAATCTGATCGTATGGTTTGATGGTGGCTGCCCGCTGTGCCGCAGGGAGATCGCGTTGATGCGTCGCCTGGACCGGCGCGGATCCATAGAATTCATCGATGTGTCCTCAGCCTCGCCCGAGGCATGCCCTGTCGATCGAACGACGCTGCTGGCTCGCTTCCACGCCCGCGAAGACGGTCGTCTGCTCTCCGGCGCCGCAGCCTTCGCCGCGATGTGGCGCGCCATCCCCCTGCTCCGGCCTCTCGGGTTGGCGGCAAGGTCGCCGCTCGTGCTGTCAGGGCTTGAAGCCGCCTATCGCGTCTTCCTGCGGATGAGACCCTCGATGCAGCGGGTTGCCGGCGGAGGGCGACGCGCATGAGACCGCAACCGGAGAGGCCCGAGGCCGGGCAGGAGAGCGTCTGGGCGTTTCCTCGACCGGCTGTGGCCGAGGCCACGTCGGCCCACCTGGTCATACGCCATCGCGGGGTGGTCATTGCCGACACCCGCAAGGCCATCCGCACCCTCGAGACCAGCCATCCTCCCAGCTACTACATTCCCCGCGACGACATCGCGCCGGGCGTCCTGCGCTCCGCCGGCGGCGGCTCGTTCTGCGAATGGAAGGGCGAGGCCCGCTACTGGGACGTGGTAATCGGCGATGTCGTCCTGCCTCGCGTGGGGTGGAGCTACCCGGTCCCGACCCCGGCCTTCGCCCTGCTGCGCGACCATGTCGCCTTCTACGCCGCTCTGTTCGACCATTGCAGCGTCGATGGCGAGACCGTCACGCCGCAGGCGGGCGGCTTCTATGGCGGCTGGATCACGTCGCGACTGGCCGGTCCCTTCAAGGGCGGCCCCGGCACACAGGGCTGGTGACGATGACGACCGGGGACGACAGGGCCCGAGGCCGCAGCGTTCCGCACGGGCGGCTGTCACGGCTGAGCCAGTTTGGCCGCCTCGCGGGGTCGGTCGCGGGCGGGATGGTGGCTGAGGGCGTCCGCCGATTGGCCGACGGCGAACGCCCTCAGTTGCGCGACATGCTGCTGACGCCCGCCAATGTCGGCAAGATCGCTGACCGCCTGTCTCATCTGCGCGGCGCCGCCATGAAACTGGGGCAGATCGTTTCGATGGACGCCGGCGACCTTCTACCGGCCGAACTGACCCGGATCCTGTCGCGGCTGCGCAACGATGCGCATCACATGCCTCCGGCCCAGCTCCAGAAGGTTCTCGCCGGGGAGTGGGGCGCGGACTGGAGGGCGAAGTTTGCGCGGTTTGATGTGAGGCCCATCGCGGCCGCATCCATCGGGCAGGTTCACCGGGCGGTGACAAAGGACGGTCGCGAGCTGGCCATCAAGGTCCAGTATCCCGGGGTGGCGGAGAGCATCAGCGCGGACGTGGACAACGTCGCCGCCCTGCTCAGGATGTCGGGCGTCTTGCCACGCGGTCTGGATATCGCGCCCCTGCTGGCCGAGGCCAAACTGCAGCTGACCGAAGAAACCGACTACGTCCGCGAAGGCCGCCAGATGACCCTGTTCGGACGCCTGCTGGCCGACACCCGGGAAGTGGTCGTACCCGCTCTGGATCCCGACTTGAGCACATCCCGGGTGCTGGCGATGACCTATCTGGGGGGTGAGCCAATCGAATCCCTGGAGACGGCGCCGCAGACCCGACGCGACGCGGTCATGCACACCCTGATGACCCTGGTTCTGCGCGAACTGTTCGAGTTCGGCGTGATGCAGACCGATCCCAACTTCGCTAATTATCGCGTGCAGCCCACGACCGGCCGGCTTGTGCTGCTGGACTTTGGAGCGGCCCGGCCCGTCGATGCGGCGACCGCGGACGGCTATCGTGAACTGCTGCGCGCCGCGATGGGCGGTGACCGCGGGCGCGTCCGTGACGCGGCGCTGGCGGCGGGGTTCCTTGGGCCTGCCGTCGTGGCACGGCGCCAGCCAGCCCTGAACGGCATGATCGACGTCATCCTGAGCGAACTGAACCGGCCCGGACCGTTCGACTTCGGCCAGCGAGGCTTTGTCGCGGCCCTTCGGGATCAGGGGATGGAGATCGCGGCGGATCCGGCGGCCTGGCACCTGCCGCCCACCGGCCTGCTGTTCGCGCAGCGAAAGATCAGCGGCACCGCGCTTCTGGCGGCGAAACTGGGGGCGCGCGTCGATGTGAGAGCCCTGGTCGGTCCATGGCTGGACGACGCGCCGGGTATGCCGACAGTTCGGCCCTAGCCAACGGCGTGGAGCCCATGCCGAGACACCGTCCGTTTCGACTATCGGCACGGACCGTGTCATAATATCATACAGGCTGTTCATTGACCGACGGGAGCCGATGTCAGGTGCTGCTGACGTGGTCTCGCGGGATGTTGAACG
>JANPKF010000647.1:0-1633 GCA_031425895.1 Caulobacteraceae bacterium
TCGGCTTCGCCGGCCTGGTGGGATCCGCAGCCATTCTCACCTCGAGCCCAGCCTGGGCGCATGCGCGGCTGGTGGCCTCCAATCCCGCCCCCAACGCGACCATCGGCGGCGCGTCCAAGACCATAACCCTGACTTTCAGCGCCAAGGTCGTGCCCGCCTTTTCCAAGTTCGAATTAGTGATGCCGGAGCACGGCGGCAGGAAGGTCCCTGTCAAAACCTTCGTCTCCAAGGACGGCAAGTCCATAGTCGGCACGGTGTCCGCCCCTCTGACCAAAGGCAGCTACACCATCGCCTGGTCCGCGGCCTCCTCGGACGGCCACAAGATGAGCGGTGAAGTCCCTTTCAAGGTCCGCTGACCTTATGGAGCCTGCAGTCGTCCTCCTCAGGCTGATGCAGTACGCCGGGGCGGCGATCCTCCTGGGGTCGTCGCTCTTTTTCCTAAGCGCCCTGCCGCAGAAAGGACCCGGTTCCGCCGACCAGGTTCCGTGGGCACGACCCCTACTCAGCATGGCGGGTGCGGGGCTCTGTCTGTCAGCGTTGCTTTGGATCGCCGGCCAAGCCAGCCTGCTCGCCGGCTCGACGGCCGAGGGCCTGAGGCCGGAGACATTGCTGGCTTTGGTGACCGGCTTCGACCTTGGCAAGGCGGCGGTCGTACGAGCGGGGCTTGCCGGTCTGGCAGCGATCCTGGTCTTGACGATCAAACCGGCCCGGAGGGCTTGGCTCGCCTGTAGTCTGCTTGGCGGGTTAGCGACAGCTAGTCTCGCGTGGCTGGGCCACGGCGCAGCGACCGAAGGCTCCAGCGGCCCGGTTCACCTGGCGTCCGACATCCTACACAGCTGGGCCGCTGCGGGCTGGATAGGCGCCCTTGTCGCCTTCTTTCTGCTCCTCCAAGCCCGCGATCTGCAGCCCGAAGCGACGGTGGCGTTGCATCGCGCCCTGCATGGTTTCGCCGGAGTGGGCACGATCTTAGTGGCAATCCTCATCGCCACCGGGCTGGTCAACAGCTGGTTCCTGGTCGGGCCAGCGGGCCTCGAAGGCCTCTGGACGACACCCTACGGCCGCCTTCTCAGCCTCAAGCTGTTGCTGTTCGTGGGCATGCTGGCTCTGGCGGCAGCCAACCGCTTCCGTTTGACGCCAGCGTTGGCGACCGCGCTCGACGGGGGTTCCGCGCAACAACGCGCGGCGCTTGGGGGTCTACGTCGGAGCATCGCCATCGAGACCGCTCTGGCGTTCGCCGTTCTGGCCCTTGTCGCTGGCTTCGGAGTCCTGGCCCCGCCAGCCGCCGGGGTGACAAGCGGCTAGGCGTGGCGGGCGAAGACGCGCGTCTTGCCGCCAGGGAGCAGCAACAAGGTGTCGTAGGCTTCCTTGCGGCCGTCGGGCGTCTCCATGCCAAGCGAGCCTAGGGGCATGCCCGGAACGGTCAGACCGAGCGCCTTGGGCCGCGCCTTCAGGAGCTGCGCGATGTCCGAGGCCGGCACGTGCCCGACGACGACATAGCCGCCGATGGTCGACAGGTGACAGGAGGAGAGTTCGAAGGGCACGCCGAAGCGCTTGTTGAACGGCGTCACATCCTCGACGATCACGACTTTCGGCCGGTAGCCGGCCCGCGCGATCAGGGTGATCCAGCCCTTAC
>JANPKF010000648.1:0-7155 GCA_031425895.1 Caulobacteraceae bacterium
ATCAAATCGGATCCCGCTCCAGCGTCTCTGTGGGCGCGCCTTTGATCCGGTAGCCGGTTCCCGCTTATCGGAACGCGCCCAAAGCTCAGTCCGTCTCCCGACGGCCCAGAAACAGCTCATGAGCCACGCTGGCGCATTCGCACGCTACCGTCTTCAGCCGGGCGACGTCGAGGATCTCAAGGGCCCCGCGGCTGTAGCGGATAAGGCCGCGCTCCTTGAAGTCCGAGGCCATGGCGCTGATCGTGGTGCGCTGTACGCCGGTCATCACCGCCATGTATTCCTGGGTCAGGGAAAAAGCCCGGGTGCCGGTGCGGTCCGCCGTCATCAGCAGCCAGCGAGCCAGCCGCTGCTCGGCGTTGTGCAGCACATTGCAGGCGACGAACTGCTGGGTCTGGGCCGCGTCGGCCAGGGCATGGCGAAACAGCAGCTGGGCGAAGGCCGGACTGGCCTCGAGCTGCCGACGGAAATCTTCGGCCGGCAGACGGAAAGCGCTACCCGCGATCTGGGCGAAGACGCGATGATACGACGGTGCGCCGCCCGCCGCGTCGAGAAGACCGGCGCCGCCCTCACGGCCAATGGTGTTGCTCTCAATGAACCGGCCATCGCGCATGACAGTGACGACGGACAGGACGGCCGAACTGGGGAAGTAGACATGCGTGACCACCCCGCCCTTGGGGAAAACCACCTCGCCCCGTTGTAACGACACCTCGCTGAGCTGAGGCGCGAGTGTTTCCAGGTCGGCTCTACCGATAGCCGAAAGCAAAAAGTTTCTAAATTCCACGCAGGGACCCCAACAATGCAGGGCTTTTTCTAAACCCGCCCGGTGAGCGCGTCCCGCGATTTTTTCCGTATGTTTTCCGGTTTACTTATGAGTACTGCCAAGGACTAAAATCGTCAAGTTCGTATGTTATATGTCGACAGTTGGCATTATGAACGCATTGTCCGGATTACTGGCGAAACCATCGATGAGCGCCGCGCGGCCTCCTGACCTGAAAGGGTGACCTTCCCGCGGCGCTGGTGCATGCTGGCCATGCGGAAAGGCCGGGGGCGGCATGGGCGACCATCACAATGATCCGATCATCAGCGGGCCGGAGCCGTCGGGCCCCGCCATCTGGTGGCGCAACCTGGTCTCGGCGTTCAAGGCCATGCGGACGCGGGCCGCCGCCAAGCCGCCAAACCGGCGCAAAGCCAAGGCCGAGCCCATCGCGCCTGACGCAAAGGCCGGTAAGGCCTGGCGCGCGGTGCACGGACCGCCTTTCGTCTGGCTGGCGCCGGTATTCCTTGCCTTCGCCATCGCATACGCCCTGCCCCAGCTGGCGGACTTTCTGCAGCCGCAGGCCCCGCGCAGCATGATCAAGGCGCTGGTCGCCTTCCTGCCCGGCTTCGCCGCGCCGCTTGAGCCGATGATGGCCGGCTGGCTTTGGGCGCCGCTGTGGGTGACTCTGCTGGCGCTGGCCCTGCGCCTCCGGGCCGTGTGGGTGACCCATCTGGCCATCCTCGACGCCGTCGGCTGGTCGATGGCGGCCCTGGTGGTCGAGGGCGGCGCCTGGCTGCTGTGGGGCCGCAAGGTGCTGGAGCAGGGCGGCTTCAGCCCCGCCGAGCGCGACGGGGTCTGGCAGCTGATGGTCGGGGAAATCGTCTTTCTGTTCCTGACCGCCGTGCTCTTCGGCCCCACCAGCCGGCCGCGACGCGACCTGCTTGAGCAATAGGTCATGAGCAAGGGAATCCAGGGTGGGCTTCGAGCATGAGTTTGGCCGTCGTCGCGCGCTTCTACGATCTGAACGAGGCCGCTGTCGCCGCCTCGGCCCTGCGCGCGGCGGGGCTCTCGCCGCAAGTGTTCGACGATCATTGGGCGAGTATGAACTGGATCGCCGGGGCGGCGATGGGCGGCTTCCGTGTCGCCCTGCCGGAGCAGGAGCTGGACGCTGGCCTCGCCCTGCTATCGAGCCTGCCGCCGCCTGAGCCCTTGGCCGCCGACGATGTCATCGAGCGACACCGGGAAGCGCCGACCTTTCTGGCGCTGGCCGGCATGGTGCTGGGCGGGCCGGAGATCGGCTGGGCGGTCGGAGGCGGCGGTCGGCGCGGCGCCTTTCTCTGGCGCAAGATCGTCGCAGGGGTGTTTCTGGTCGGGCTCGGCGCGATCTGGACCGCTGTGTTGCTCTACTGGTTCGGCATCATCACATGACCGCCGTAGAGCAGCTCGGCATCCTCGCCTTCGTCGCTCGCCTGCTGGGCGGCTGGTATGTCTTCGCCGGCGCAGTGGCGCTGAACGCCTGGCGGATGAACGTCTTCATGGACCGGGCGCTGGAAAAGCTGACCCTGGAGCCGACCGACCGCATCGAGACCCTGCGCGGCTGGACCATCTTCGGTGTCGGGACCCTGACCCTGATGTCGGGGATGTTCCTGATCCTGCTCAGCCCCCTGGCGCCGCCCGCCTTCATGGCCTGCTGCGCCCTGCAGGGGGCCTATTTCGCCTGGGCGCGAGCGAACCTGCCGCCGAAGGACGAGGCCAGCCGGCGCGGTCGGCGCGCCTCCACAAACGCCTTCCTGCTCTATCTGGGGTCCAGCGGCTTTGTTCTGGGCTGCAATATGGTCGGATTGTTCCGCTGATCAGCGGGTTAAGCCTCGAAAAAGCGGCCGCGATGGGCCATATGCAGCGCACACTCACACGAAGGATTTGCGGCTGATGGCCCAGTACGACGTCGTCATCATCGGGGGCGGCCCCGGCGGCTACAACGCGGCGATCCGCGCCGGACAGCTGGGCCTGAAAGTCGCCATCGTCGAAGGTCGCGGCAAGCTGGGCGGCACCTGCCTGAACGTCGGCTGCATGCCATCCAAGGCCCTGCTGCACGCCTCTGAACTCTACGAACTGGCGAACAAGGATTTCGCCAAGCTGGGCATCGAGGTCACCCCGACGCTCAATCTGCCCCAGATGATGGCCCAGAAGGCCGAGAGCGTCGAGGCCCTGACCAAGGGCGTCGAGTTCCTGATGAAAAAGAACAAGGCCGACTATGTGAAGGGCTGGGGCCGTATCGCCGGTCCGGGCAAGGTGGCTGTGAAAGCCGAGGATGGCAGCGAGACCGTCCTCGAAACCAAAAACATCGTCATCGCCACCGGCTCGGAGCCCACCCCGCTGAACGGCGTCGAGGTCGATCAGAAGCGCATCGTCGACAGCACCGGCGCCCTGTCGCTGACGGAAGTCCCCAAGTCCATGGTGATCATCGGGGCCGGTATCATCGGGCTTGAGCTGGGCTCGGTCTGGCGCCGCCTCGGGGCGGAAGTCACCGTCGTCGAGTACCTGCCGCGGATCACGCCCGGCGTCGACGAGGAAACCGCCAAGACATTCCAACGCACCCTCACCAAGCAGGGCATAACCTTCAAGCTGGGGACCAAGGTCACCGCCGCCAAGGCCGGCAAGACCGATGTCGAGCTGACCCTCGAGCCGGCCGCCGGTGGCGAGGCCGAAACCCTCAAGGCCGACTATGTGTTGCTGGCCATCGGCCGTCGCGCTTACACCGAAGGCCTCGGCCTGGAGACCGTCGGTATTGCCCCCGACAAGCGCGGCGTCATCGAGACGGACCATTTCAGGACCAGCGCCGAAAACGTCTGGGCCATCGGCGATGTCATCTACGGCCCGATGCTGGCCCACAAGGCCGAGGAAGACGCCGTCGCCTGTATCGAGCTGATCGCCGGCAAGGCCGGTCACGTCGATTACAATCTGGTTCCGGGCGTGATCTACACCTATCCGGAGGTCGCCTGGGTCGGGAAGACCGAGGAGGCTCTGAAGGCCGAAGGCGTCGCCTACAAGGTCGGCAAGTTCCCCTTCACCGCCAATAGCCGCGCCAAGATCAACCACGAGACCGAAGGCTTCGCGAAAGTCCTGGCCGACGCCAGGACCGACCGCATCCTGGGCGTCCACATCATCGGCCCGCAGGCTGGCGAGCTGATCGGCGAGTACTGCGTGGCCATGGCGTTCTCCGCGGCTTCCGAAGACGTCGCCCGCACCTGCCACCCCCACCCCACCCGCTCCGAAGCCGGCCGCCAGGCGGCGATGGGCGTCGAGGGCTGGACGATGCAGGCGTAACGCCCCACCCTCCCCTGCAAACGGGAGGACTTCATGGCTGACGAGATCAAATGGCGCGATCCGGAGATCGGCGCGGTGCGGGCCTTCTACGCCTCACTGCAGCCGCCGGAGGGCGCGCCTGCCGCCACCTGGGCCGAGCGCCGCGTCGCGATGGACGGCTTCGGCGAAATCGGCGCCCTGCCCGAGGGGACAGTCGTGGTGCCGGTCGATATCGACGGCATGGCCGCGGAGGGCCTGGTGCCGCAGGGCTATGACGAGAGCCGCCAGATCCTCTACCTGCACGGCGGCGGCTATGTGATCGGCAGCCCGAAAAGCCACCGGCCGATGTGCGCCCGGCTGGCGCTGGAGGCCGGTTGCCCGGTTCTTGTGCCCGACTACCGCATGGGGCCGGAGAACCCCTTCCCGGCCGCCGTCGAGGACGGGGTCAAGGCCTGGAAGCACCTGCTGGACGCCGGTATCGATCCGGCCCGCATGGTCATCGCCGGCGACAGCGCTGGCGGCGGCCTGACCCTGGCTGTGGCGCTGGCGCTGCGCGACGAAGGGTTACCTCAGCCGGCCGGCCTGTTCTGCATCAGCCCCTGGGCGGACCTGCGCCAGGTCGGCAAGGCCTATGAGACCGTGCAGCACCTGGATCCGATGATCAGCGTCGCCGGCCTGGACCAGTTCGCCGAGGCCTACCTGGACGGCGCCGATCCCGGCCATCCGCACGCCTCACCGGCTCTGGGCGACTTCGCCGGCATCGCCCCGATCCTGATCCACGTCAGCGGGGCGGAGGTGCTGATGAGCGACAGCATCGCCGTGGCCGAGGCGGCGGGCCTGGCCGGTGTTCCGGTGCGGCTGGAGATCTGGCCGGAGATGCTGCACGTCTGGCACGCCTGGTCTGGCCAGCTGACCGCCGGCCGCAAGGCGCTGGCCGGAGCGGGGGAGTGGATACGGGACGTTACCGGCGGCTGACTACTTCGCCGGGACCGCCATCGGCGTGCCTGTCTTCACCGTCGCCTTCACCGCCTCATGCATGGCCGGCGGCAGCGGGATCATGCCGCGGTCCTGCAGGTAGCCGCCACGGCCCGAGGCCGAGTCGGAGGTGAATTCCTTGACGAAGCCGCGCAGGCCCGGCGTCAGGTCGAGACGGGATTTCTTGACGTAGACATAGAGCGAGCGGCTGAGCGGGTATTTGCCGGATGCGATGGTCTCGAACGTCGGCTTCACCCCGTCGATCGAGGCGACCTTCACCTTGTCCATGTTCTCTTCGTAGAAGAAGTAGCCGAACACACCGGCCGAGCCTGGCGTCCGCGTCAGGGTCTGGACGATGGCGTTGTCGTTCTCGCCGGCATCGATCCAGCGGTCCGAGCGCAAGGGGGCGACCCGGCCCTTGAAGGCCTTCTCGTCGTCCTTCTTCATCGACTTCAGAAGGTCGAAACGGGCGGCGCCGGCCTCGATGCCGAGCTCAAGGAAGGCGTCGCGGGTGCCGCTGGTCGGCGGCGGACCGTAGACCAAGATCTTGCTCGGCGGCAGGCCGGCCCCGATCTGGCTCCAGTTGAGATAGGGGTTCTTCTGGAGGCGGCCCTGGCGCAGAGTCTCCGACGACAGGGCCAAAAACAGGTGTTCCAGCTTCAGATTGAAATCGGGAGCCCGCTTGTCCATGGCCAGGACGATGCCGTCATAGCCGACCTTGATCTCGAGGATGTCGGTGACGCCGTTCTTCTGGCAGGCCTCGTATTCTGATTTCTTCATCGGCCGGCTGGCGTTGGCGATATCCGGGAAGGCGTCGCCGGCCCCGCCGCAGAACAGCTTTATTCCCCCTCCCGTGCCCAGGCTCTCGACCTTGGGCGTGCGCGAGCCGGTCTTGCGGGCGTAGGTCTCCGCCACCCGCGTCGTGTAGGGAAACACCGTCGAGGAGCCGGCCGCCCAGACATAGTCGCGGGCCGCCCAGGCTGTTCCCGCCGAAGCCAGGGTGATCACGGCGATAGCGGAGGCGAGCAGGCGCTTCATCGGACGGTCCTCAAGGATCGGACCGTCCTTACGAAGCTTGTGCGACAGTCCAACGACAGGGGCGGGATTTGCTCCGCCGTCAGAGCAACCGGGTACGGATCGCCTGGCTGAGCAGGTCGATGCCCGACACCGCAACGACGATGACCAGCACGATGGAGCCGGTCTGGTCGTAGGCGAAGCTGTTGGTCGAATCGAGCAGCACCTGTCCGATGCCGCCGGCTCCGATCAGGCCGAGCACGGTGGCCGAACGGCTGTTGCTCTCGAAGCGATAGAGGGCATAGCCGACCCACAGGGGCGCGACCTGCGGGATGACGCCCCAGACGATTTCGGCCAGCTTGCCGGCCCCGGTGGCGCGAACGCCTTCGACCGGGCCCTTGTCGATGGACTCCACCGCCTCGGCGAACAGCTTGGCCAGCACGCCGCCGGTGTTGAACATCATGGCCATGACGCCGGCGAAGGGCCCCAGGCCCACGGCGGTGATGAAGATCAGGGCGACGACCAGGTCGGGGATCGAGCGCACCAGGTCGAGCACCCGGCGAACCGGCTGCTGGATCCAGGCCGGGGTGATGTTGGCCGCGCCCAGCAGGCCGAGCGGAATGGCGACGAGGATGGCCAGGAAGGTGCCCCACAGGGCCATCTGGATCGTCTCCCACATCTTTCGGATGTAGAGAGCCCAGTCGGCTTTCAGGAAATTCTCATGCCCGGGCGTGAAGGGCGAGAAGAAGCCGGCCACGAACTGCTGCATGCCCTCCGAGCCGAACAGCTGCGGGAACTTGAAGATCTCGGCCGGGCCGAAGCTGATGATCAGCAGGATGGCGACGCCGCCCCAGATCACGATGTCAAAGGCGCGCGCCGACAGCGGTCGGACCGGCGGAGCCAGGTTGGGGGCGTCTTGGGTCATGGGGCGGATTCGCTCGTTTCGCCTTGAGGCCTAGTTCGCCGGCGCCTGGGCGGCCTTGGCTTGCTCGGCCTCGATGCCCTGGATGGATTTGGTCGCCTCGGCGATCTTGGCCTGGTCGCCGGCTTCCTTGGCCAGACCCAGCTGCTCCATGGCTTCCATTTTGCGGACGAACAGCAGG
>JANPKF010000649.1:0-2414 GCA_031425895.1 Caulobacteraceae bacterium
GCTGGCCGCCAGCCTCCTCGACTTCGGACGCCAGGCGCGCGGTCTGGCGCCGGCCGTCGCCGTTCAGGGCCTGCCGTCGGATGACTATTTCGCGGTGGCGGAAGTCGCCGGCATGACCCATGCGGCGGTGCGCGGCGCGGCGCAGACCGCCAGCAAGGCTGCCTAGAGCAGGCTGCCCCGGCCGCTGGTCACTTCGCTGTAGCGGTGGACGCGGGTCGACAGCACCAGGCCAAAGCCGATCATCACCGTCATCATCACCGTGCCGCCATAGCTGAGCAGCGGCATCGGCACGCCGACGACGGGCGCCATGCCCATGACCATCGCCCCGTTGATCAGCACATAGAGGGCGAAGGTCGCCGTCACCCCGGCCGATCCGAGGCGGCCGAAATGGCTGTGACTGGCGGAGGCGATGCGCAGGGCCATGAAGATGACCCCGACATAGAGCAGCAGGATCGTCGCACCGCCCAGGAAGCCCAGCTGTTCGGACAGGGCCGCGAAGATGAAGTCGGTGTGCTTTTCGGGCAGATAGTCGAGCTGGCTCTGACTGCCCAGGCCCAGCCCCTTGCCGAGGAAGCCGCCGGAGCCCAGCGCGATCTTTGACTGCAGGATATGATAGCCGTCGCCCATCTTGTCGGACTCGGGGTCGAGGAAGGTCAGGATCCGGCGCCGCTGGTAGTCCTGCAGCACAAAGAAGATGAACGGTGGCAGCGCCGCCAGGGTGGCGCCGACACCGCCGAGGATCAGCTTCCAGTCCAGACCGGCCAGCACCATGATGGCGACCCCTGTCGCGCCAACCAGGATGGCGGTGCCGAGGTCGGGCTGGTGGGCCACCAGCAGGGTCGGCGCGGCAATCATCGCCAACGGGATCAACAGCCACCAGCTGAACCGGGCGCTCTCGGCCGAAACGCCGTGATAGAACCGGGCCAGAGCCAGCACGATGCCGATCTTCATGATCTCCGACGGCTGGAAGCGCAACGGCCCGATCTCCAGCCAGCGCTGCGCCCCCTTGGCGACGTCCCCGACCAGCTCGACCGCGATCAGCAGGGCCAGGCCGACGAAGTAGACCGGATAGGCGACTTCGAACCAGACCCGCAGCGGCAGCATGGCCAGCACGATCATGGCCACGAAGAAGATGCTGTAGCGGACCAGATGTTGCGCCGCCCAGGGCGTCCAGCTTGCCCCGGCGACATAGAACATGATCAGCGAGCCCGCGCCGGCGATCAGGCACAGCAGCAGGCAGAAGACCCAGTCGATCTCGAGAAACTTGATCAGGGGCCGGTCACGCTCGCCGGGCCGCGAGAGGGCGGACATGGTCATCGGCCGGCTCCCGGCGGCGGCGCGACGGGTGTCGCCGTCTCTGGCGCGGGCGTCAGCGGCGCCAGCCCTTCAGTCGGCAGCTCGGGCTCGGCGCCCTCGACGTCGGCGTTGGGGTCAAGCTCGGGCGGCGGCAGCGGCTTTTCGATGCGGGCCCGGATTTCCGGGTCCTTGAGCAGCGCCGTGCGCATGATCTCACGGGCCCGGGGCGCGGCGGCCAGAGAGCCGCTGACCCCGCCGTGCTGGACGATGACCGCCAGGGCGTAGCGCGGATTGTCGACCGGCGCGAAGGCGATGAACAGGTTGTGGTCTTTCTTCGACCACGCCAGGCCGGCGTTCTTGCGCGACTCGCCGGGCTTGTAGTCCCGCGACTGGGCGGTGCCGGTCTTGCCGGCCATGAGCACGTCACCAAGACCCAGCTGGCTCTGGCGATAGGCGCCGCCCGAGGTGTCGTTGGCGACCGCGGCCATGGCGTTGCGAACGATGTCGAGGTGCTCTCTGGGGATCGGTAGGTCCGGCACGGCCGCGCCCGAGGGCAGTTCCTTGCCGCCCACCGACCTGATCAGCCGGGGGTTCAGCGCCTTGCGGCTGTTGGCGATGCGGGCCGTGGCGACGCAGAGCTGCAGAGCATTGACCGTGATCGCCCCCTGCCCGATGGCCACCGAAAGGGTTTCGCCCAGATGCCACACCCGGGAATCGGGGTTGGGGTTCTTTTTGAACGCTTCTTTCTTCCAGGCCTTGTTCGGGATGAGCCCGCGCGACTGGCCCGGGATGCCGATATCGAAGACCTGCTGGAAGCCCAGCTTCTTGGCCGTATCGGCGATCAGGTCGATGCCGGCCCGGTTGCAGAGGTGGTAGAAGTAGACGTCGCAGCTGTTCTTGATGGCGTCGTGCATGTCCTGCGCGCCATGCCCACCGGTCTTCCAGCAGCGGAAGGTGCGGTTGCCGTAGTGGTAGCCGCCCGTGCAGACGACCCGCTCCTTGGGATTGATGCCGGCCGCCAGCAGGGCCAGCGCCGTCGTCGGCTTGAAGGTCGAGCCGGCCGGATAGGTGCCCGAAAGCGCCTTGTCGAGCAGCGGCTTGCGCTCGTAGCCGGCCAG
>JANPKF010000650.1:0-2322 GCA_031425895.1 Caulobacteraceae bacterium
TGATCAGGTAGAGGCGGCAGTTCATGGGCGGGGTGTAGCTCACGTCGCCGCCTCACCCAAGTCAGACGGTGCGGCGAGACGGCCTTTGACTGACCTTGCGTGATCCGGTTCACGTTCGCGGAAAGCAGAAAAATCCGGGAGCCGCACCAGTGAATTTCGACTTCTCAGACGAGCAGAAGCAGCTGCGCGAGGAGGCCCGGCGCTTCCTGGCCGACCGCTGCCCGACCACCGCCGTGCGCGTGGTCCTGGAGGGGCCTGAGCCCTACGACAAGGCCCTGTGGAAGGGCCTCGGCGAAATGGGCTTCCTGGGCGCCGCCATCCCCGAGGAATTTGGTGGCGTGGGCCTGGGCCACCTTGAGCTCTGCGTCATCGCCGAGGAACTGGGCCGCGCTGTCGCGCCCGTGCCGATGGCCAGCTCCATCTATCTCGCCGCCGAGTTCCTGATGACGGTCGGCTCGCAGGCGCAGAAAGAGGCCTGGCTTCCGAAGCTGGCGTCCGGCGAGGCGATCGGGACGTTCGCCCTGTCCGAAGGCGTCGGCCGGGTGACCGAAGCGGGCATCAAGGCCTCGGTGTCGGGCGGCAAGCTCAGCGGCACCAAGGTTCCCGTGCCGGATGGTGATGTCGCGGACGTAGCGATCGTGGTCGCCCGCAGCGGTAGCCAGGTGAGCCTCTATCTCGTTGACCTGAACGGCCCGGGCGTCACCCGCGAGGCGGTCGACACCATCGACCCCAGCCGCAGCCAGGCCCGCATCAGCTTCGACGGCGCACCGGCCGAACTGCTCGGCGCGGCCGGCGAAGGCTGGCGTATCGCCGCCGACGTCATGGACCGGGCCGCCGTGCTGGTCGCCTTCGAACAGGTCGGCGGCGCCGACCGGGCGCTGGAGATGGGCCGCGACTACGCCCTGGAGCGCATGGCTTTCGGTCGCCAGATCGGCAGCTTCCAGGCGGTCAAGCACATGCTGGCCGATATGTATGTCGCCGCCACGCTGGCCCGCTCGAACGCCTACTACGGCGCCTGGGCGCTCTCGACCGGTTCGCCGGAACTGGGCGTCGCGGCGGCCACGGCGCGGGTCAGCGCCACCGACGCCTTCCAGCACTGCGCCAAGAACAACATCCAGGTGCACGGCGGCATGGGCTTCACCTGGGCCTTCGACTGCCACCTCTATTATCGCCGGTCGAACGCCCTGGCCGTGGGCCTGGGCTCCAAGTCCACCTGGGAAGACCTGCTGATTGAGCGCCTTCGCATGCGCAACGACTCTCCGGCCGCGGCCTGATCTGGAGCGAATGACATGAACTTCGACGACACCCCCGAAGAAGCCGCCTTCCGCGCCACCGCGCGCGCCTGGCTCGACGCCAACGTGCCGCATGAGCTGGAGGCCGATCTCAAGAAGAGCGGCTTCGCCAGCATGAACGTCGGCGGCCGCGACCCCCTGGACCTGTCCAGGGAATGGCAGGCGAAGAAGGCCGAGGCCGGCTGGGCCTGCCTGCACTGGCCGCCCGAATACGGCGGCCGCGGCGCCACCCCGATCGAGCGGGTGATCTGGGGCCAGGAAGAGGGGGTCTTCGGCGCCCTGTCCGGCACCTTCATCATCGGCCACGGCATGTGCGGCCCGACCCTGATGGCCTGGGCCAGCGAGGAGCATAAGCGTCACCTGCTGCCGACCATGGCCAGCGGCGAGCACATCTGGTGCCAGCTGTTCAGCGAACCGGCCGGCGGCTCCGACCTCGCGGGCCTGCGCACCCGCGCCGAGCCGGCCACCGACGGCAGCGGCGACTGGATCATCAACGGCCAGAAGATCTGGACCAGTGGCGCCCAGCACAGCGACTACGGCATCCTGATCACCCGCACCGACCCCAACGTGGCCAAGCACAAGGGTCTGACCATGTTCTGGCTGGACATGAAGTCGCCCGGAGTCGAGGTCCGCCCGATCAAGCAGGCCAACGGTCAGTCGGGCTTCAACGAGGTCTATTTCACCGACGTCCGCATCCCCGACAACCAGCGCCTGGGCGCCGTCGGCCAGGGCTGGACGGTATCGCTGACCACGCTGATGAACGAGCGGCTGTCGATCGGATCCGGCATGTCGATCGGCTTCCCGGAACTGTTCGACTACTGCAACAGCCTGCAGACCGCCGACGGCCTGGCCATCGAGGATCCGGCGGTGCGCACGCGGCTGGCCCAGTATGCGGTCAAGTCCAGCGGCCTGAAGTACACCGGCATGCGGGCCATCAGCGCCCTGTCGAAGGGCGAAACGCCTGGGCCGGAAAACAGCATCGGCAAGCTGGTCGCCGGCGCGACCATGCAGGAACTGGCGACCTTTGCGC
>JANPKF010000651.1:0-7504 GCA_031425895.1 Caulobacteraceae bacterium
CAAGCAGAAGATGGATGTGCGCTCCAACTCCATCCACCCGACCTTCGTCGACACTCCGATCCTCGATCCGATCCGCCAGCGGTTCGGGAAGGAAGAGGGCGAGGCCAAGCTCGGTCGTCAGGTGCCGCTGGGCCGTATCGGCACGCCCAAGGACATCGCCGACGCCGTGCTCTACCTGGCCTCGGACGAAAGCCGCTTCATGACCGGGGCCGAGCTGAAGCTGGACGGCGGCATCAGCGCGATGTGATCAGTTGACCAGGATCGTCCCGATCAGCAGCTTGGCCCCGGGTTTGCCAAGAATGCGGTCGGTTTCGCGCTGGAACTTGACCGCCAGATAGTCGGCGTCCGGCGGGGTCGCGACCGGCAGGCCCGAGGCATAGATCTGCAGCACCTGGGCGTAGGCGGCCCTCAGGCGCGGAGAGGAGGCAGCCGCCTTTTCGCGCAGTTGCTCGTTGGGAACGTCGACCCCGACCTCCATGGTCAACACGCCGCGGGCGCCGCTGCGGCGCAGGATGGAGGCGGTCAGCGTCTGGATCTGGATGAAGCTCAGACCGCCGCCCTTCTTCTTCTCACCACCGCCCGCGGCGAGAGCGGCGGAGGGCGCGAGCGCGGCGAGGGCGGCGAGGGCGAGGCGGCGGTTCATGGGCCTCACATAGCCGATCGGGGTTTATGCGTGATTTACGCGCAGGTGACAGACAGGGCGCATCGGCCCAGATTCGCCGATCTGGAGTTCCGATGACCCGATTCGCCCCCAAGACCCTCGACCTCGACGGCCAGGTGATCCTGGTCACCGGCGGCACCGGCTCGTTCGGCAAGCGGTTCATCGAAACCGTCCTGACCCGCTACAAGCCCCGAAAGCTGATCGTCTACAGCCGCGACGAGCTCAAGCAGAGCGAAATGCAGCAGGACCTGCGCGAGAAGTTCTCGGCGGAAGACTATTCGAAGATGCGATTCTTCCTCGGCGACGTGCGCGACCGCTCGCGGCTGACCCTGGCCCTGCGCGGGGTCGACATCGTCATTCACGCGGCGGCGCTGAAACAGGTGCCGGCGGCCGAGTACAATCCTTCCGAATGCATCCAGACCAATGTGGTTGGGGCCGAGAATGTTGTCTGGGCCACGCTCAGCAACCGGGTGCGGCAGGTGGTGGCGCTTTCCACCGACAAGGCCTGCAACCCGGTCAATCTCTACGGCGCCACCAAGTTGGCCTCGGACAAGACCTTCGTGGCGGCCAACAACCTGTCGGGCGACCTCGGCTGCCGGTTCTCGGTCGTGCGCTATGGCAATGTCGTGGGTTCGCGGGGCAGCGTGGTGCCGCTCTATCGCCGCCTGCTGGCGCGCGGCGCGACCAGCCTGCCGATCACCGACGCGCGCATGACCCGTTTCTGGATCACCCTCGACGAGGGGGTGGAGTTCGTCCTCTCCTCGCTGGAGATCATGCGCGGCGGCGAGATCTTCGTGCCCAAGATCCCCTCCATGGCCATGCCGGACCTGGCCCGCGCCATGGCGCCGGACGCCGAGATCGAGATCGTCGGCATCCGCCCGGGCGAGAAGCTGCACGAGATCATGGTCGGGGCCGACGACGCCCGCCAGACCTGCGAACTGGACGATCGGTATGTGATCGAGCCGGCCTTCGTCGAATACGCCCGCGAGGCGTTCGGGCCCAAGGACGGCGCGCGGCCGGTGGCCGAGGACTTCGCCTACGCCAGCGACAGCAACACCGAATGGCTGACGTCAAAGGGCCTGACCGCCATGCTCGAAGCGCAAGGCGTGTGATGGGGGGCGTCTGATGAGCGGTCCCTTCCTGCCCTATGGTCGCCAGACCATCGAGGAGGATGATATCGCCGCGGTCGCCCAGGCGCTGCGCGGCGATTTCCTGACCACTGGCCCGACCGTCGAGGCCTTCGAGACGGCGTTCGCCGCCAAGGTCGGAGCCGACCATGCCGTGGCCTGTTCCAACGGTACGGCCTCGCTGCACCTGGCGATGCTGGCGCTCGGCGTCGGGCCCGGCGATACCTGCATCGTCCCCTCGATCACCTTCCTGGCGACCGCCAACTGCGCGGCCTACGTCGGGGCCGATGTTGTGTTCGCCGACGTCGATCCGGACAGCGGCCTGATGACGCCGCAGACCCTGGCCGAGGCGCTGGGCCGGGCGACGGGACCGGTGAAGGCGGTCCTGCCCGTGCATCTGCGCGGCGATGTCTGCGACCTGCCGGCCCTCGCGCGGCTGGCGGCGGAGGCCGGGGCGGTACTTGTCGAGGATGCGCCCCATGCCCTCGGCTCGACCATGGATTTCGGCGGCGGGGCCGAGCGGGTCGGCGACTGCCGCCATGGCGTCATGGCCAGCTTCTCCTTCCACCCGGTGAAGACCATCGCCACCGGCGAGGGCGGCATGCTGACCACCAACGACGGGGCGCTGGCGGCCAAACTCCGATCCCTGCGCAGCCACGGCATGACCCGCCCGCCGGGCGCCGACCCCTGGGTCTATGAAATGGCGCAGCCGGGCTTCAACTATCGCCTGCCCGACATCAACTGCGCGCTGGGCCTGTCGCAACTTGGCAAGCTCGACCGCTTCACCAGCCGCCGCCGGCGGCTGACCGCCCTCTATGACGGAAGGCTGGCGGAGACCAACGCCGTCACCCTGGCCGCAAGCCCGGCCTGGTCGGACCCGGCCCTGCATCTGCTGACCGTCCTGATCGACTTCGAGTCGCTGGGGGTCACCCGCGCCGAGGTCATGGCGCGCCTGTCAGCCGCCGGCATTGGCAGCCAGGTCCACTACATCCCGGTCCACACCCAGCCCTACTGGCGGGCCCGCAACGGTGTGCTGGATCTGCCCGGCGCGCGAGCCTGGTACGACCGCTGCCTCAGCCTGCCGCTGTATCCGGCCATGGACGACAGCGATGTCGAGCGGGTCGCGGCGGCGCTGGAAGCGGCGCTCGGCCTTTAGGATTTCTTGCCGGTCAGCCTGGCGTAGGCGGCGATGGCGCGCTCGGGATGCCGCGTGAACAGGAAATAGGCCACGGTCAGTCCGGCGAAGACGGCCAGCAGCACGGGCTGGGGCACGTCGGCGCGCAGGGCCAAGGCGACGCCGAGGCCGAGGCTCAGGGACAGCACACAGAGGGTGATCACCACGCCGGTGACGGAGAAACCACCGTCCAGCATCAGGTGGTGTGCGTGGGTGCGGTCGGCGTGGAAGGGCGAACGCTTGTGCAGCAGCCGCCGCACGATGAGCACCAGGCAGTCGATCAGCGGCGGGGCGATCAGGAAGGGCGCCAGCATCGGGGTCACCGGATAGACCGGATTCTGGGTCAGGCGGAAGACGGCCCAGGCGATGATCAGGCCCAGATAGGCGCTGCCCGAATTGCCCAGGAAGATGCGGGCCCGCTTGCGCCAGGGCAGGCGCAGGTTGAAGGCCAGGTAGGCGACAACGGCCCCGGTGATCACGGTCAGGCCGTGGGCGAGATCGGCGTTGCCGGCATAAAGGGAAGCGGCGACCAGCATGGCCAGGGCGCAGACGCAGAGGCTGCCCGCCAGACCGTCGATGCCGTCGGCCATGTTCAGGGCGTTGATCAGCCCGACCGTGGCGATGATGGTGAAGGGCACGGAGAGGTAGCCGAGGTCCAGCGGTCCCAGCCCGAACACCGGGCCGATATTGGCCACCCGCACGTCACCGATCAGCACGATGGCCAGGGCGGCGCTGGTCTGGGCCAGCACTCGGATCGGCCAGTGAATGTCGTAGATATCGTCCAGCACCCCGACCACCACCAGAATGATCGCGGCGATCCCCAGGCCGACAACCTGGGCGTTCGGCGGGGTCAGGGCCAGGGCGGGCAGAATGGTGCCGACCGCGATCGCCAGACCGCCGGTGACCGGGGTCGGCGCGGCGTGATCCTTGCGGCCGCCGGGCTTGTCGACCAGGCCCAGACGGGCGGCGAACGGCGACAACAGGAAGATGATGGCGGTGACGGCGCTGAAGGCCGCGACGAATTCCAGGGCGGCGGTACGCAGAAATTCGACCGTCGGAAACACCCTGGGAACCACCTCGGCAGATGCGGCGGGTTCAACGATCGCCGCTACAGGAAGCCTGTCCCTTAGAGGCCTCGCCGCAGGCTGGCAACCGACGTCGCAAAAAGAAACGTCCTGTCGGCCGACCTTCATAATATTGAAGAAAACGGCGGCTCTGTTTCGCGCACCGTCCACGTTTGAAGGCAATTGGGCGCCGGGCTGTCGCAACACTTGTGCAGTTTCCGCAACAGGCCTTGTGTAACGCTGTTTGCGCCTTGACCGGACGGGGGTGCGGCGAGATAACGCAGCGTCGGGTGGGCGGGCGTCATCGTTTTGGGGCGCGCGCGCTTCGGCGCGTCCGCAGGTCGAGGTCCGTGAGGGCTGGTTTTGGAGTTGCGGGTTTGATCGACCTTCACTGCCACATGGTTCCCGGCATTGATGACGGGCCCCCTGATCTCGAGACGTCGCTGGCCATGGCCCGCTGCGCCGTCGAGGACGGCATCGAGGTTGTCGCCTGCACACCGCACATCTTCCCCGGCCTTTATGAGAACACCGGCTCGCAGATCCGCGCCGCCGTCGCCGCCCTTCAAGCCGAGCTCGACAAGGAAGGGATCGCGCTGACGTTGACCACCGGCGCCGACGTGCAGCTGTGCGTCGACCTGGTCGCCGGTCTGCGCTCGGGGCGGATTCTCAGCCTCGGCGACACCCGCTATTTCCTGTTCGAGCCGCCGCACCACACCGCCCCGCCGCGCATCGAGGATACGGTGTTTGCCGCCATGGCCGCCGGCTACCACCCGATCATCACCCATCCGGAGCGGCTGCACTGGATCGAGAGCCACTACGAGACCATGGTCCGCATCGCCAAGGCCGGCGCCTGGATGCAGCTGACCTCCGGTTCCGTGACAGGCCGCTTCGGCAAGCGGCCGCAATACTGGTCGGAGCGGATGCTGGATGAGGGCCTCGTCCACATCCTGGCCACAGACGCCCACAACATGCGCAATCGCCGACCCCTGCTCAGCCCCGCCCGCGATGCGGTCGCCCGGCGTCTGGGCGAGCAGGCGGCCATCGACATGGTCGTCACCCGGCCGCGCGCCGTCCTCGAGAATACGCCGCCATCGATGCTGCCCGACGTGATCGGCGCCCCGAAGGCGCCGGCGACGGGATTTGGCTTCCTGCGACGTTTGTTTAAAGCGGCCTGACGAGGCTATGATGCATCTGAATTATGCTGTGGGGAGCTCTTCATGATCCGTGCCCTGGTTCTTGCGCTGGTTGCCGGCGCCTTGCTGGCCGCCTGCACAGGCGGCGGTTCCGGCGAGATGGCCGACGGCGCCCTCTACGGCCAGGCTCTGCCCCCGCCCGATCCGACCCGCGCCGTGATCGGCGCCGAGGAGTATCGCGTCGGACCGATGGATACCCTCGACGTCAGCGTCTACCAGGCGCCGGATGTTTCCCGCATCGTCCAGGTCGACGCCGCCGGCCAGATCGGCATGCCGATCATCGGCGCCGTTCCCGTCGCCGGAAAGACAGTCAACGAGATCCGTGACGAGCTCACCGTCCGCCTGAAGGCCCGCTATCTGCGCTCGCCGGAAGTCACCGTCTCGGTCAAGGAATTCGCCAGCCAGAAGGTCACCGTCGACGGCTCGGTCGGTCAACCGGGCGTCTATCCGCTGATCGGCAAGACCACGCTGGTTCAGGCCGTGGCCATGGCCCGCGGCGTCAATCGCGAGGCCAACGAGAAGAAGGTGGCGATCTTCCGGACGGTCAACAGCCAGCGAATGGTCGCGGTCTACGATCTCAACGATATTCGCACCGGCAAGTTGGCCGACCCGCAGATATTCGCCAACGACGTGGTCTTCGTCGACCGGTCGGGCGGCAAGACGCTGTGGCGCGACGTGATTTCGGCGGTGCCGCTGATCGGCATGTTCGTGCCGGTGCTCTGATCGCATCACCGACACGTAAACAGAACAACGGATAAGCGCCGGACCCCTCCAAAGGGGCCGGCGAAGGGGCTTTGAGGACGAATGAAGCGCGGCGACAACGACGAAACCTGGGACGGCGAGCCCGAGGGCCGGTCCTATCTGACTACGGCCATGCCCCGGCCCCTGGTGGTGCGCGGCGGCCGCGGCCTGTCGCCGACCCGCGCCAGCTTCGACGAGCAGCAGGGCGGCGGTAATCCCGAGATCAATCTGCTGGCCTACTGGCATGTGCTGGTGAAGCACCGGCTGGTCATCGCCGGCGCCGTCGGCGTCATGCTGATCCTCGGCCTGATCTTCACCCTGCTGACCACGCCGATCTATCGCGCCACGACGATGATCCAGATCGACCGCGAGTCGGCCAACGTCGTCGGCACCGGCATCGAATCGGTGACTCCCGACGACAGCCGCAACCTGGAATTCTACCAGACCATGTACGGCCAGCTGAAAAGCCGGTCGCTGGCCCTGCGCGTGGTGCAGAAGGCCAACCTGGCCTCCAATCCGGACTTCATGAGCCAGTCCAAGCCTTCGGCCTTCAAGGACCAGATCAACAAGCTGCTCGGCGGCAACAAGTCCGCCGCGGCCAACATGGCGGCTCCGCTGGCGACCCGTGAACGCCAGGCCACCTCGCTGCTGATGGCGGGCCTCAGCATCGAGCCGGTGCGCAATTCTCGGCTGGTCAAGATCTCCTACGAGAGCCCCAATCCCGCCATCGCCTCGCTGGTGGTCAACCAGTTCGCCGACCAGTACGCCAGGTTCAACCTCGACCGCCGGTACGAGGCGACCAACGACGCTCGTGAACTGCTCAATGAAAAGCTGGCCGAGGCCAAGGCCAAGCTCGAGGTTTCGGAACGGGCGCTGAACGCCTATGCGACGACGCAAGGCATCATCAACGTCACCCCTGCCGGCGCCTCCAGCCTGCCGGGCGGCGGCGGCGCCGAACAGACGGCCAGCACCTCGCTGACCGCGACCGACCTGGTGGCGATGAACACGGCGCTCGGCATGGCCAAGAGCCAGCGCATCGCCGCCGAGCAGAAGTGGCGCCAGGCCCAGTCGGGCGCCCTGATGAGCCTGCCCGAAGTGATGGGCAGCCCGACCATCCAGGCCCTGCGCCAGCAACAGGCCGCGCTGAATGGCCAGTATCAGCTGATGCTGACCAAATTCGTCCCCGAGGCCCCCGAAGTGGTCGCCATCAAGGGGCAGATCGACGAGCTGGGTCGCCAGATCAACAGCGAGGCCGGCAATATCCGCGCTTCGATCCAGCAGCAGTTCCAGACCGCCCGCAACACCGAGGGCCAGCTCCAGGGTCAGGTCTCGGGCCTGAAGTCGGGGGTCATGGACCTGCGCAACCGCTCGATCCAGTACACCATCCTGCAGCGGGACGTGGACACCAACCGCACCCTCTATGATGGCCTGCTGCAGCGCTTCAAGGATCTCGGCGCCACCGCCGGGATCAGCGCCAACAACGTCTCGGTCATCGACCCGGCCCAGACGCCCCGCAGCCCCTACAAGCCCAACATGCTGATTAA
>JANPKF010000652.1:0-8735 GCA_031425895.1 Caulobacteraceae bacterium
AGGATCTCGAGCCCCTCGGGGTGGTCGAGCCGCAACTCGCCATCCCGCAAATATCCCCGCACCCGCACCAGACGCCCCTCAAGCGAGGCCGGCGAGCGGCCGGCGCTGTCGAAATCCTGGATCGCCCGGGCCGGAATGATGGCCGACAGCCCGTGGCCGAGGTTGAGCCGCCGGGAATCGGTTCCGGTCCGCACCTGGCCGACCTGGGCCTCGACCAGGGCAAATCCCGGGGCTGCGACCGCCGCCTCCCGGGCGATCAGCACCCGGTAGCCGGGCAGCGCCCACAGTCCCCGGCCGGCGTTACGACCCTCGCCCTCACGGCGCAGCATCTCCTTGGCCAGCGCCCGGCTTTCCGGGAAGGTGCGAACCCGCGCCGCGCCCTCGCGCAGCATGCGGCCCTGCACCCAGCGCCGCCCCTTGGCCAGGCGCAGCTGGGCCACCTTTCGCCCGAAGGGATCGCGGGCGGCGCCGGCCGACATCAACTCGACCTCCTGGCCCAGCACCATGGTCGCCAGCCGTTCCCGCGAGGCCTCGCCATAGGGCTCGTCCAGCTTCGGCGCGGTGATGCCGGCCAGCTTGACGTCGCTGCCGTCCGACAGCCGGACCATGTCGCCGGTCACCACCTCGACCACCCTGGCCTTGCCCTGCGCCGCCAGGGCGTCCAGGCGCGCGGCGTCGCCGCAGGCCGCGAGACACAAGGCGGCGACAACGACGGCGAGAACGCGAATCACGGGGCGGGCTCCAGCAGGGGTTCCTTGACGGCCAGGATCGGGCCGCGGTCGAGCTCGGCGCGCAGGTGGTGAACGTCCAGATCGCCTTCCCAGCGGGCGATGACCAGGGTGGCGACGCCGTTGCCGACGAGATTGGTCAGGGCCCGGCATTCGCTCATGAAGCGGTCGATGCCGACAATGGCGGCCAGCGCGATGGCCGGAATCGTGTGGACCTCCGAAATGGTCGCGGCCAGGGCGATGAAGCCGGCCCCGGTCACCCCGCTGGCCCCCTTGGAGGTCAGCATGGCCACCCCCAGCAGGGTGGCGATCTGCCAGCCGTCGAGGTGGGTGTTGGTCGCCTGGGCCAGGAACAGGATGGCCAGGGTCATGTAGATGTTGGTGCCGTCCAGATTGAAGCTGTAGCCGGTCGGGATGACCAGGCCGGTCACCGACTTCGACGCCCCCAGCCGCTGCAGCTTCTCCATGATCTGCGGCAGCACCGATTCCGAACTGGAGGTGCCCAGCACGATCAGCAGCTCTTCGCGGATGTAGCGGAGGAACTTGAAGATCGAGAACCCGGCCCAGGCGGCGATCGCGCCCAGCACGATCAGCACGAACAGGAGAGAGGTGGCGTAGAAGGTCAGGATCAGCTTGCCCAGCTGGACCAGGCTGCCCAGCCCATGCTCGCCGATGGTGTAGGCCATCGCCCCGAAGGCGCCGATCGGCGCGAACCGCACGACGATATGGATGATCGAGAAGAACACCTTGGCGATGTCTTCCAGCACGCCGGACACCCTGGCCCCGAACTCGCCGAGACGGGCGCAGGCAAAGCCTGTGAGGATGGCGATGACCAGCACCGGCAGGATGGCCCCGTCAGCGAAAGCGCCCACAAAGGTGTCCGGGATCAGGCGCAGCAGGTATTCGGCCAGGCCCGGCGCGTGGGCGGCCTTGTCGGCATAGCCGGCCACGGCCTGGGCGGCCTTTGAGTCCGGATCGATGGCGGCCGGGTCGATGTTCATGCCGACGCCCGGCCGCACCAGCAGGGCGACGACCAGGCCGATCAGCAGGGCGAAACTGGAGACCACCAGGAAGTAGGTCAGGGTCCGCGCCCCGACCCGGCCGAACTTGGCCATGTCGCTCATGTGCCCGATGCCGGCGGCGACGGTGCAGAAGATGACCGGGGCGATGACCAGCTTGATCAGCTTGATGAAGCCGTCGGCCAGCGGCTTCAGCTCGGTCCCCAGCCCCGGAGCAAGCCAGCCCAGCAGGATGCCGGCGGCAATGGCCAACAGGACCTGGACGTAGAGCAGCCGCAGATAACGCATGATCCCTCCCCCGAACTTGGTGCGGCACGATAGAGCAGCCGCCGGCCGATGCGAAGGCGGTCCGCGCCAGGCGTCCGTCCGTTATGGAGAGCGGTCAGGCCGCCTTCGTCGCCCGGCCCAGCAGGCGTTCGACCAGAGGCAGAAGGACGTCGCGACGGAGCGGCTTCTGCATCACCTCGTCCGCGCCCAGGCTGGCGGCCAGACGCAACAGGCTCTGCATGGCCATGCTGCGGGTGCCGGCGGACATCACCACCACAGGCAGCTCCGGCCAGCGCGCCTTGATCTGACCGAGGGTCTCGACCCCGTCCATGTTGGGCATGATCATGTCCAGCAGGACCAGTTCGACCGGGCGCGCCTCGAGACTGGCTATCCCCAGCCGACCGTCTTCCGCGATGGCGCAGTCATGACCGGCCTCGGTAAGCAGTTCGACCGCCACTTCGCGCAGCAGCGGATCATCATCGATAATCAGAACCTTCGTCGTCATGCCGCTTCCGGACCTGCTGGAACTCAATCCGGTCAATTTGGGCGTAACGACCTTAAGAAACCTGTGACGGCTGAGACGGAAGTGGCGATTGCGCTATTCCGTCACACTGCCAGACCAAGCAGGGTTGTGACGCGGGGGTCTTGGAGGCTATCACGGCGCCAGCGCGGCTCCGTAGCTCAGCCGGATAGAGCAGGGCTTTCCTAAAGCCAAGGTCGGGGGTTCGAGTCCCTCCGGAGCCGCCAGACCGTCGCCTTGATTTGTCTCAGCTTTTTGATGACAGCGGGGGAGACTCGAACCCCAACCTTCGATTCCGACGCGTCATTTGAGCGATTTCGCCTAGATCGGATTTATTGGAAGTCGGATTCTTCGGTGACGGAATGGTCGGAAATAGCGCCGACGGCGCCGCCACGTTAAGTCGGCCCGGTCGGACAGGCCCCTTCTCTACCCCGGGATAAGGCCGCGACGGTCGCGGCTTCCCACACCCGCTCCGCATCGAACCGCTTCGCGGCTGACCTCCAGGCCCCGTTGCGCCCGCAGCTCCTCGACGTCGCGGATGCTCAGCGTGAACCGGAAATACAACCAGACCGCATGCCGGATCACGTTCGGCGGGAAACGGCGCCGCTTGAAAAAGATCGGCCGCATGGTCTCTCCCCGCTTGGCCGCACCGTAGGGGGCCAAAGTAGAGAAAGTTTAGCGTTAGCCTGCCAGCACCCGGTCGGCGGATCAGTTGCGGGAAAGACGTCAGAATCCGAGTTCGCACATCTCCACGACGCGGTGTTCGCGGGCGCTGATCTCCGCGGCTGTGCCAATTGCGACGGCCATCAACCCATCATGGGCGGTCACTTCGACCGGGCCCTCGCCCCGGACGGCGGCGTTGAACTTTTGATGTTCGTAGAAGGTCGAGCCGTGATGGGTGCCCGCCTTGAGCGCCGTCTCGTCCACATCGACAACCCGCCGTTGCGGCGCCTTGGCGCGGCCGAACCCGACCCGGGGCGAGTAGGTGATTTCGCCGGCGGGAATCAGGACATCGAGCCGGGCCCTGTCGCCGACCGCTGTGATCTCCTCCTGGTTCTCGGCGCCATCGGCGAACATCGACAGGTCGAGCATCGCGCGCACGCCATTGGCGAAGTCCACGGTCGTGAAGCTGTTGTCGATGATGTCGGGGACCTCGCCGCCATAGCGCTCATCGAGATGGTTGACGTCCATGGCGCCGGAACAATAGACGCGCACCGCCTCCGCCCCCACGATCAGGCGCATCAAATCGAAGAAGTGGCAGCATTTCTCGACCATCGTGCCGCCGGTGTTGCGGGAAAACCGGTTCCAGTCCCCGACCTTTGCGAGGAAAGGGAAACGGTGCTCCCGGATCGACAGCATCTGCAGTCGGCCGACGCGCCCCCCGTGAACTTCATCGATGAACGCGGCCGCCGGCGGCATGTAGCGGTATTCCATCGCCGTCCAGAACGGCGCGGACGAGCCAGCGGCCCGGTCGACGATCCAGCGCGCGTCCTCCAGGGTCGTCGCAAGTGGTTTCTCGCAAAGGATCGGCAGACCTGCATCGAACAGGGGCTCGAGCACGCTGCGATGGGTGTTGTTGGGACTGGCGACGATCACCGCATCGACTAGGCCGCTCCGCGCGAGCGCGGCGCTATCGGCGAAGGTCGTCGCCTGGTCGGCGCGGTCGCCGAGCGCCTTGCGCGCCCATCCCAACGACCGCTCGACCGGGTCGGCAAGGGCGGTGACGATCGCGCCCGGAGTCACCGCGAGGTTGTTGATGTGCTCGACACCCATCATGCCGGCGCCGACCAGGCCGTAGCGGACCACATTGCTCAAAACATCAGCCCCGAAAAACGTCTTGGGGGCATTGAGCTACAGCAAGCACTAACGCTGTCAAATGCTTCGGGCAGACCATAGCGGTGCGCCGGAGAGTCTGATCGACAACGGCCGCGACTAGGTCAGCGGACCATGCTCGATCCGTGGCAGGACGTGCCGGGCGAACAGATCGGCCTCAGCCGCGTGGGGGTAGCCCGACAGGATGAACGCCTCAATGCCGAGGTCGCGGTAGTCGTTGATCTTGGCCAGCACCTGGTCCGGGTCGCCGACAATCGCGGCCCCGCAGCCCGATCGCGCCCGTCCGACGCCGGTCCACAGATTGGCCTCGGCGTATCCATCATCCGAGGCCGTCTCGCGAAGCGCCGCCTGGGCGAGGACGCCGGTCGAGGTGGAATCAAGCGATTTCGCGCGGATGGCGGCGCCGGCCTCAGCATCGAGCTTCGAAAGCAGCCGGTCCGCCGCCGCTCGCGCCGCTTCCTCCGTCTCACGTACGATCATGTGCGCCCGGTAGCCGAACCGCAGCGTGCGACCGTATCTGGCCGCCCGCGCCGTCATGTCGGCGATGATGTCGGCGATGACCTCACGTCGATCAGGCCACATCAGGAACACATCGCAGCCTCTTGCCGCCGCGTCGCGGGCGTCTTCAGAGAGCCCTCCGAAGTACAGCATCGGGGCCTTCCCCGAGAGGGTAGATATCCGGGGAGGATCCAGCTTCAGTTTCCAGAATGCTCCGTCGTGATCCAGCGGCTCACCATTCAAAAGGGTCTTGAGAATGCCCATCGCCTCAACGGTGCGGGCGTACCGCGGGGCAGAGGCCAGCTTTTCGCCCGGCATGTCGGACGAAATGATGTTGATCGTCAGGCGACCGCCCAGCATCCGGTCAATGGTGGCGATCTGCCGGGCGAGCTGGGGCGGCCACATCTCGCCTATCCGCACCGCCATGAGGAGCCGCATGCGCTTGAGCATCGGGGCAATGCCCGCCGCAAAGGCGGTTGTGTCGATCCCCAGATCGTAGCCCGATGGCAGCAGGACGTTGTCGAAACCTCCCGCTTCAGCCTGCAGCACGATATCGCGGCAATGCTCCCAGCTGGACTTCAACATCGGGTCGGGCACGCCGAGGAATTCGTAGTCATCGTCGCACAACGCCGAGAACCAGGACACTTCGCAGGGCAGACGGGTCACGGCAGCGGCTCTCCCATGGAGGCGACCAGAACCGCGTACCAGTCGGCGCGGCTCCAGCGTGGCTTGAAAGCGTCAGGGATCTCGGCGATGCGCTCAGGCCTCTGCGTGCCAACGATGGGGATCGGGCGGGCCGGGTGGGCTATGATCCAGCTGTAGGCGGCGGCCGCTCGGGAAACGCCCGAGTCTTCGGCCTTGGCATCAAGCGCCGCGGCCACGGCGCGGGCGCGATCATCAGCCGGGGCCCCAAGGCGCCCCCCGCCCAACGGCGACCAGGCCAGCACCGTCATGCCCCGCGCCAGCGCCTGATCGAAGACGCCGTTGGTCAGCGGCGAGATCGCCAGAGGTGAGAACTCGGGCTGGCAGGACACGATTGGCAGGTCGCAATGCGCCGCCAGCGCCTCGACCTGCGACGGGGTGAAGTTGGACACGCCGATCGCGCCGATCTTGCCCGCCGCCCGGGCGTCGGACAGGGCCCTGCCCGTCTCGGCCGGGTGGGTCAGCATGTCGGGGCGATGGATTTGCCAAAGCGCCACATGCTCGACACCCAGCCGCTTCAGCGAGTTGTCGATCGCGACAGAGACGTAGGCTGCGCTGGAATCGTAAGGCGCGCCCGGCACGATGCCGCCCTTGGTGGCGATGACCATGCGGGACGCGAGCGAAGGGCTTTCCGCCAGCACCCTGCCCAGAAGCGCCTCGGCAGCCCCGAACGGCTCGCCATTGTCAGGGCCATAGATGTCCGCAGTGTCAAACAGCGTGACGCCCGCATCAAGCGCCGCGTTCACCCGCGCCCCGGCTGCGGCGACGTCGTCACCGGAGAAGCGCCACATGCCCCATGCGATGGCGGAGACCATCGGCCCCGTGTCATGGAGGCGACGCGCGGGCAACGGCGGCGAAAGTGTCATCATCGTTGTCCTTGCCAGCGACCCATGGTGGAACCATCCGCCAGGTCCCGCAGGCTCAGCGTGATACCGGACTACAGCCAAACGGCATGCCGGATAACCTCCGGCGTGAACCTGCGGCGGTTTCGGGAGGTCGGCTTGACGAAAGGTCCGCTCCGGCACGCGCCACGCCACGACCGGAGACAGGTTGACCTCAAACCGGCGGGGCCGCCAGTCGGTTCGGATGAATGCGCCGAACCTGATGACCTCCGAAACGGCAATTTCGACGCTGCGAGCGCGGGCGAGCGCCGGGGGTCCTGTTCCGGGCAGGTTCTGGACTCAAGGATCGGTCCGGTCGAATAGGGGCGCATGGCCTCGACGGCATCCTTCGCCCACCTCCTGATCTTCGCGCGCCGGCCCGTGCTGGGGGTCGGCAAGCGGCGGCTGGCGGCGGCGGTGGGGGATGTGGAGGCGGTTCGATTTCAGCGGCTGGCGATCGACCGGCTGTTGCGCCGTCTGGCCGGCGATCGGCGCTGGACGACGACCGTCGCGACCAGCCCGGACCGGCCGACCGACTGGCTACGAGGGCGCGCGGCGGCCATGCCGCAGGGGCGCGGCGATCTTGGTCGGCGGCTCTCCGGCGCCGCCCGGCGGTTCCCGACGGGCCGGTTGGTGATCATCGGCAGCGACACGCCCGCCGTCGGCCCGGGCGATGTGGCGGCGGCGTTCGATGCCCTGCGCGGCCATGAGGCCGTGGTCGGGCCGGCGCGCGATGGCGGCTACTGGCTGATCGGCGTGCGGCGCTCAGCCCATGGCCCCCTGCCCTTCGACGACATTCGCTGGTCCAGCCCCGATACGCTGGCTGACACCCTGGCGCGGCTGGAGGGCAGGCGCACCGCCAGACTGCGGACGCTGGAGGACGTTGACGACCTGGCCAGCTACCGCCGGTTCACCGCCCGGTCTCAGCGGCCGTAGAGCCGGGCGATCCGGGCGGCGGGCACGCCGACGAAGAAGAGGGCGAGGCAGACCAGGTTGCGGGCGCTGCGGGCCAGCCAGCCATCCTGGCGCCATCGCCGGGCCGAGGTCTCCGCCCGGACCGGCAGTACGGTCAGCCGGCGCCGGCCGATCCGCCGGACCAGATCGACGTCCTCCATCAGCGGCAGGGGCCGATAGCCACCGAGTTGGTCGTACAGATCGCGATGGATCAGCAGCCCCTGATCGCCATAGGGCAGGGCCAGCAGGGCCACCCGAACGGCCACCCACCGTTCAAGCCGCCGCGCCTGCGGCGAGGCGTCGTCCAGGCCGAACCGGAAACAAGCGGCCTTCTCCGCCCCGGCGGCGGCGGCATGGACATTGACCGCCGCGCGCCAGCCCGGACCCAGGACCGTGTCGGCATGCAGAAACAGCAGCCAGTCTCCAGACGCCCTGCCCGCCCCGGCCGCCAATTGGCCGCCTCGCCCCGGCGTGGTCTCGATGACCTGGGCGCCCCAGGCGCGGGCCAGTGCGACGCTGGAGTCGCGCGAACCACCATCGACGACGATCACCTCGTCGGACGGTGACAGGGCTGCGAGCGTCGCCTCAAGACCGTCGGCCGCGTTCAGCGTCGGCACGATGACCGACAGGCGGACAGCCGGGGTCAGCTGCAACTGGCCCCGCCCAGCACGCAGAAGCGCGAGCAGTGGGGGTGGTTCAGCGCCACGCTGCCCAGCGCTTCGCCAAGCGTCGCTCCCAGTTCGAACCCGGGATCATAGGGCGTCAGGGTGCAGGCCACGACGACCGGCGCCGCCGCCGCCTTGCGCTTCACCACCATCCGGCTGGAGGCGCACATTACCGACTCCGGCTCGAGGCCGAGGATGCCCCAGCAGGCCTCGGTGATCTCGGGCGTGTCGCGCGTCGCGTCCATCTCCGGGAACAGGACCAGAAGCGCCGGATCATCCAAATCGATCGCGACGCCCAGCGACGACAGCAGGGCGGCATAGCCCGCGCGGGCCGCCGCCTCGTCCTCGTCGGCCAGTCGCCGCCCGGCCACGGCGATGGAAAACCCCTCGCGCGCCAGCCATTGCAGACCCGACAGCGCCGGCGCCCAGGTCTCGGCGCCCCGCTCGGCCTCGTGAACCGCCTGGCTGTGGTGATCGAGGCTGACCCGCAGGACCAGCGCCTCGCCAAACCGGCGCCGAAGATCGACCAGCTGGCGCTCGAACCGCCGCATCGGCCGCATCGCATTGGTCAGCACCAGGGTGCGCCGGCCCATCGCCAGAGACGCCTCCAGCATCGGGATGATGCCGCTGTTCATGAACGGCTCGCCGCCCGTGAAGCCGATCTCGCC
>JANPKF010000653.1:0-3760 GCA_031425895.1 Caulobacteraceae bacterium
CGGCCTGGCCAAGAATGCCGCCGAAGCCCGCCGTTGGACCGAGCGCGCCGCCCAGGGCGGCGAGCGCAAGGCCATGCACAACCTCGGCCTCTACTATTTCGAGGGCACTGGCGGGGCGACCAACCAGACAACGGCCGCTCAGTGGTTCCGGCGCGCCGCCGACCTTGGCTTGACCGACAGCCAGTACAACCTCGGCAAGCTCTACGAAATCGGCTCCGGCGTCACCCAGAACACGGCCGAGGCCTACAAGTGGTACCTGATCGCCGGCCGGGCCGGCGACGCCGAAGCAAAGTCGAGCGCTGAACGCATCAAGAGCGATCTCTCGCCTCAGGCCCGTACCGGCGCCGAGCGCGCCGCCGGCGGTTATCGCGCCGCCGCCGCCAACCCCTCGGCCAGGCTGATGGCGGCCGCGCCATCGGTAGGCACGGCGGCCCAGGCCCAGCGGGCCCTGTCTCGGCTTGGCTACTATCAGGGTCCCCAGGACGGTCGGTCCTCCCCGGCGCTCGATGGCGCCCTGCGGGCCTATCAGAAGGACAAGGGCCTGCCGGTGACCGGCCAGATGGATGCCCAGAGCTCAGCGACGCTGGCGATCTACGCGCAGTAGGCCCGGAGCGGATCGGCTGCTGTTGGGGTCGGTCATCATCAAACCCGATCCGTCATACCGGGCGCCCGCAGGGGACCCGGTATGACGGCGTAAAGCTGTGGAGCTGAACGAGATTGTCAGCCTACGGAGGGTCGTCAGTCGCCGCCGAGCATGGACCAGCTGAGCGGGTGCGCCCGGTCCTTGCCGAGCGCCACCGCCAGCGGCGCGCCGCTGAACATGCCGGCGTAGGCCTTGTCGCGAAGGTTGAGCCCGCCCGCATAGGCCCCGAAGGCCGGCAGGATGACCCGCTCGCCATCGGTGGCGAAGCAGCGGCGACGCACCGCGCGCCCCCGGCCGACAAGCCGCGCGCAGGGGTGCAGATGGCCTGCGATCTCGCCGGGCTGGCGGCCGCCCTGCGGTTCGTGGCGGAAAGTGAGGGTTCCAACCTTGAGTTCATCGGCGAGCTCGCCGGGCAGGGCGCGGGGGCCCTCTTCGTCGTGGTTGCCCACCGCCCAGATCAGGGTGCGGCCCGAAGCCAGCGCGGCGATTCGGTCGGCCACCAGGGGGGCGAGACGATCTTCGGCGCGGCCGTCATGGAAACTGTCGCCGAGGAAGACCAGGACTGACGGCGCCGTGGCGGCGACCTCTGCCTCCAGGCGGGTCAGGGTCTCAATCGTATCGTAGGGCGGCAGGAGCTGACCGCGGACGGCGTAGGCGCTGCCTTTTTCGAAGTGGAGATCGGCGACGATCAGCATCCGTTCGACCGGCAGCCAGAGGGCGCCGCTGTGGCGCATGACCACCGGGTGACCGTGGATGGCCATGGCGACCCCGCCGCACGGGCTCATGGCGAAGGATCGCTCGCGCAGGGTCTGGGCGTTCAAGACAGGGCCTCGGCGATCAGGTCCTCCGCCGCCTCGGCCAGGATCATGTCGGCCGTATCGCCGCCGACCCGCTCCTTGCCGATCTCCAGCATGATCGGCACGGCGAAGGGCGAGACGTGGTCGAGGCGCGAATGCAGGATCTGGCCCTTGATGCGCTCCAGCATCTGGCCGACGCGGGCCACATCGATCATGCCGCTGGCGGCGTCGATGCGCGCGGTGCGCAAAAGCAGGTGGTCGGGTTGATGGCGGCGCAGCACGTCGTAGATCAGATCGGTCGAAAAGGTCACCTGACGCCCGGACTTCTCGGCCCCGGGCATGCGCCGTTCGATGAGGCCCGAGATCAGGGCGCAACCCTTGAAGGCGCGCTTCATCATGAAGCTCTCGTCCAGCCAGGCCTCGAGGTCGTCTCCGAGCATGTCCTGATCGAACAGTGAGTCGAAATCGAGGTCATCCATCGGTTTCAGCGACCAGACGGCCATGGCGTAGTCATTGACCACAAATCCCAGCGGGCCAACCCTCAGCCGGTCGAGGCGCTTCGTCAGCAGCATGGCCAGGGTGGTGTGGGCGAGGCGCCCCTCGAACGGATAGACCACCAGGAAGTGGCGTTTGCCGCGGGGAAAGGTCTCCAGCAGCATCTGCTGCGGCGTCGGGATCATCGACTTGTCCTGCTGGACGGTAAGCCATTCGCAGACGTCGGTCGGCAGGTCGCGCCATGAGTCAGGATCGCTCATCATCCGGCGAACCTTGGCGGCCAGGAAGGTGGAGATGGCGAACTTGCTGCCGCCCCAGCTGGGAAGTTTCGCATCGTCGTTGGGGGCGGGGGAGACCAGGGCGTCGGTGGCGGTGACGCCCTGCAATCGCCAGACGCCGCCGGCGAAGATGAAGGTGTCGCCGGGCTCCAGCATTTCGAGGTAGCCCTCCTCGACCTCACCGATCTTGCGCCCGACCGTCCCCCGGCGACCCGCCAGCCGGATGTTGAGGACAGCCGGAGAGACGATGGCCCCGACATTCATGCGGTGCCGCTGGGCGGTCTGGGCGTCGCGCACCCGCCAGAGGCCGTCCTGCCCCTTCACGATCCGGCGGAAGCGGTCGTAGGTGCGCAGGGCGTAGCCGCCGGTGGAGACGAACTCGACAACCTGCTCGAAGTCTTCCCACGTAAGGTCTCGAAAGGGACCTGCGCTCCGGACCTCGTCGTAGAGAGCAAGGAGGTCGAAAGGCTCGGAGACGGCGCAACCCATGACGTGCTGGGCCAGCACGTCGAGCGCGCCGATGCGCGGCGGTTCGGAGTCGAAGGCGTTTTCAGCGATGGCTTCGCGGGCGGCCTCGCATTCCAGGACCTCGAAGCGGTTGGCGGGCACGAAGATGGCCTTCGACGGCTCGTCGAGCCGGTGGTTGGCCCGGCCGATCCTCTGGACCATGCGAGAGGCGCCCTTGGGCGCGGCCAGCTGGATGACCAGATCGACGTCGCCCCAGTCGATGCCGAGGTCGAGGGTGGAAGTGCAGACCACGGCCCTCAGTTCGCCCCGCGCCATGGCCGCCTCGACCTTGCGGCGCTGTTCGGCGGCCAGGCTGCCGTGGTGCAGGGCGATGGACAGGCCGTCGTCGTTGAGCTTCCACAGTTCCTGGAAGGCGAACTCGGCCTGAAAGCGGGTGTTGACGAAGATCAGCGAGGTCCTGTGGCGTTTGATGACCTCGTAGACGTCGGCCATGGCGTGCTGGGCGGTGTGGCCGGCCCAGGGGACGCGACCCTCGGAAATGAGCACCTCGACCTGGGGCAGGGGGCCGGGGGGGCCGCGCACCAGGCGGACCAACTCGGCGGGGTCCGCATCCTCGCCGCCGGCCGGACTGAGCCAGCGCCGGATCATGTCCGGATCGTCGACCGTCGCCGACAGGCCGACCCGGCGCATGGTCGGGGCGAACTGCTGCAGGCGGGCGATGTCGAGGGCCAGCAGGTCGCCGCGTTTCTGGGGCCACAGGCTGTGAACCTCGTCGATGATGACGCAGCGCAGGTCCTCGAAATACCGCCGCGCGCCTTCCCAGGCGCAGAACAGGGCCAGCTGTTCGGGCGTGGTCAGCAGGATGTCCGGCGGCTTGATCCGCTGCCGTTGCTTGCGGGCCTCGCCGGTGTCGCCGGTGCGGGACTCGGCGGTGATCTTCAGCCCCATCTGGGCGATGGGGGTCATCAGGTTGCGCTCGACATCGACCGCCAGGGCCTTGAGCGGCGAGATGTAGAGGGTGTGGACCCCGCGCGGGGTGTTCGGCTTGGGCCGCTCGGCAAGTTCGATCAGGCTGGGCA
>JANPKF010000654.1:0-3739 GCA_031425895.1 Caulobacteraceae bacterium
GATCGCAGCCTCCGCCGAACGCGGCAGGAATTCGGACAGGTTCTCGGACGCGCGCGACACCAGCCAGTCGTTCGTCACGGCCAGGAGAAACCCGAACGCCTGGACGCGGTCCAGGCGCGTGATCGGCTCACGGTCGCAGGACGACAGGTCCGGGGCCTTGGGGCGTTTCATCAGCGGTGCTCCGTCGGCAGGAAGGCAGCGAACGCGGCACGGGCATCGGCGATGACAGCGTCGTCGAGGGGGGCCTGATCCAACTGCCGCGTGAACTCGGACCAGGTCAGCGTCATTGGGTGGTGCATGTAGCGGCCCGGCAGACCACCGCCGATGCGCCGCCTGAGGATCGTGGCACCGAGCCTCGATCCTCGCGTGACATAGGCCACGGCGAGGCCGTCAAGGCAAGCGGCCGCTGCGGGTCTGTCAGGACGGGCGGCGAGATCTTCGAGGTCGGCGTCGAGGTGGGCTGCCAGTCCCTCGAACTCGTCGCGATCGACCGGCCGCCAGGACGGTTCCAGCCGCCATAGCGCCTTGCGGTGCGCTTGCAGGAAGCTGACGTAGCCGGGACGGGTCGCAAGGTCGAAGCCGGCGTAGGCGGCGTCGACGCGCTCATGCGCCGCGCGGGTCGCCTGACGGATCCGGTCGTGCACACTGCGCCCCCGTGAAAGTGCGAGCTCCGCCCGCTGGCGTGCGTACCCGATCGCCGCCAGCAGATTCCTCCCGGTCCGCACCGGATCCGATCGGGACGAGCGCTCACGCAAATCCGCCGAAAAGGCTGCTTCCGGCGGAGTCAATAATCGCCATAAAACATTGTTTTTTGTAATGTTTTTGGGCCAATTTTGCTTCCGCTGGCGAACATGGAGCCGCGCGCAAGGCATGGAGAACGCGCGGCGGGCAAGGCAGGCTGACCCACCCGGCTCAGCTGACCTCGGCCAGCGCCTCTGCCGCCGCCACCCAGGCCGCCTCCGCCGCGTCGAGATCAGCCTGCGTCCTCGCCCGCGCGGGTCAGGCTTTCCACGGCCTTGCGGTTGCTGAGGGCGGCATTGGCCATGTCGTCGTCGATGCCGGCGATCTCGGCGGTCAGCTGGGCCCGGTTTGGGATTGATGGTCAGCGCTTCACATGACCTAGTTTCATCGCAGGTCCCCGACGGCAAACCCGCTCCGGGTCCGGTCGCGTCCAGAGATGTCCGTCATGTCCAACCCCGCTCCGGCACCCGCCGGCCATCCGGTCCGCCTCTGGTTTGGCTTCATCGTGATGTGTGTCGGCATGTTCATGGCCATCCTCGACATCCAGGTCGTGGCGACATCGCTGCCCACCATCCAGGCGGCGATCGGTGTGGCACCCGACCAGATGAGCTGGGTCCAGACCGCCTATCTGATCGCCGAGGTGATCGCGATCCCGCTGACCGGCGTGCTGACCCGGGCCTTCACGATGCGGTGGCTGTTCGTCGTATCGGTGACGGTGTTCAGCCTGGCCTCGCTGGGGTGCGCGCTCAGCCAGGACTTCGGGACCCTGATTTTCTGGCGCGTGATCCAGGGGTTCGCGGGCGGAACCCTGATCCCGGCGGTGTTCTCCGCCGTCTTCCTGCTATTCCCCGAACGGCGGCAGGGGGTGGCGACGACCATCGCCGGTGTGGTCGCTGTCCTCGCCCCGACCGTCGGCCCGATCGTCGGGGGCTGGATCACCCAGACCTGGTCCTGGCACTGGCTGTTCCTGATCAACATTGGCCCCGGTGCCGTCTGTGCGCTGGCGGCCGTCTATGTGCTGCCCCGGGCGCGGCCGGCGCCGGGCCAGATCAGGCATCTGGATTTCATCGCCCTGGCCCTGATGGTGCTGGCGCTCGCCACGCTGGAGATCGCGCTGAAGGAAGCCCCGCAGCGGGGCTGGGCCTCGCCGCTGGTGCTGGGACTGGGCGCGCTCAGCCTGGCCTCGGGCGTGGGCTTTGTGCGCCGCAGTCTGGGTCGCCGGGCCCCGGTGGTGGAACTGCGAACCCTGAAGAGCCGCAGCTTCGCGGTCGGCTGTATTCTCAGCTTCGTGCTGGGCATGGGGCTGTTCGGATCGGTCTATCTGATGCCGGTGTTTCTGGCCTTCGTGCGGGGGCATGGGCCGCTGGTGATCGGATCGATCATGCTGGTGACCGGCCTCGCCCAGCTTGTCGCCGCGCCGGTCGCCGTGGTGCTGGAAAAGCGGGTCGATGCCCGGCTGCTGATCGGTTTCGGCTTCGCCCTGTTCGCGCTCGGACTGGGGATGAGCGCCTTCCAGACGGCCGAGACCGATTTCGACCAGATGCTGTGGCCACAGATCGTCAGGGGTTTGGCGATCATGCTGTGCCTGCTGCCGCCGACCCGGCTTGCCCTGGGCGACCTCGCCCCGGCGCAGGTGCCGGACGCCAGCGGCCTGTTCAACCTGATGCGCAATCTGGGCGGGGCCATCGGTCTGGCCCTGATCGACACCGTCATCTATGGCCGCGCGCCGGTGCTGGGGCGGGAGATCGTGGCGCGCCTGCAGGCCGGCGATACCGAGACCGCCCAGGCTCTGGGTATTCCACTGGCGCTGTTCCGCGCCCACATCGGTCAGCCGCTTGATGCCGCGACGACCGCCGCGCTTACGCCCATGATCGAAAAGCTGGCGCTGGTGCGCGCGATCAACGAGGCATGGATGATGCTCGCCCTGTTGACGGTTCTGGCCCTGTGCACGGCACCGTTCGCGCGCCGGCTTTCCGGTCAGTCACGAACAGACGCCGTACGCCAGCCGTGACGCGGGCTCTCAGCGGGACGTCTTGCCCGGCAGCGAACGCGCGGCGGCTTTCGGGCCCCTATCCCTCGCCACGCTCGAGCCCCGCGATCGCCTCGACGATATCCTCGGCCTTCTTCGCCACCACGGCCTGGGCGTCGTAGAGACCGCGATTGTAGAAGAAGGGGCCGATCTCGCGGCCAAGGAAGTCGAGCATCATTTCAGCGGGCAGGGCGGCGAGGTCGATCTCCAGCTCATCAAGCAGATACGCCCGCAGCCTTGCCGTGATGACGGCGGTCTCTTCGCGACTGAAGACGATCGGTTTCATGTCAGCTGACCTCGGCCAGAGCTTCCTCCGCCGAGACCCAGGCGGCCTCGGCGGCGTCGAGGTCGGACTGGGTCCGGGCGCGCGCCCGCGTCAGGCCTTCCAGCGCCTTGGGGTTGCTGATCGAGGCATTGGCCATGTCGTCGTCGATGCGGGCGATATCCGCCGTCAACTGGGCCATCCGCTCTTCGGCCTTCTTGACGGCGTGACGCAGGGTAGAAGGCGAAGGACCTGATTTCTTGTCGTTCTTCTTGCCCTTATGGTTCTGCGCGGGCGTTGCCGCAGCGACGGCCTCGTCCTTGACCTGGCTCGGCTTGACCGCCGCCTGTTTGGCGCGGTCGAGCACGAATTTCGCATAGTCATCCATGTCGCCCTCATAGGGCTTCACCGTGCCGTCCGCGGCCAGCCACAGGCGGTCGGCGACCATCTCCATCAGCGAGCGGTCGTGGGTGATCAGGATGACGGCGCCGGAGTAGTCGTTGAGGGCGTCCAGCAGGGCCCGTCGGCTGTCGATGTCGAGGTGGTTGGTCGGCTCGTCGAGGATCAGGATGTGCGGTGCGTCCATCGCCACCTGGTTGAGCAGCAGGCGCGCACGCTCGCCGCCCGACAGGCTGGCGACCGTGGTTTCCTGCTTCTCGTAGCCGAGACCCCATTGGGCCAGTTTGGAGCGGCGGGCGCTCTCCGGG
>JANPKF010000655.1:0-2667 GCA_031425895.1 Caulobacteraceae bacterium
CTTGCAGGCGGCGATAATCTTTTCGGCCACCAGATAGGACTGGTTGGCGGGCGGCGGTCCGATGAAGACCGTCTCATCGGCCATCTCGACGGCCATGCTGTCGGCGTCGGCCTCCGAGTAGACCACCACGGTCTTGATGCCCATGCGACGGCAGGTCTTGATGACACGGACAGCGATCTCGCCGCGGTTGGCGATCAGAATCTTCGAGAACATCGACCAGGCAGCCTCTTGCACGCAGGGTTCTTGCGCGACGGGGGTTAGACCGACCACGCACGGTTGGCAACGGCGACGCTAGGTCAGCATGCACTCCCCTCAACTTGAGTGAGATGTTGAGAGGCAGCCGCGTCTGAGGTCATTGTGACAGAACGACTCTTTCAATCGGCCGTCGCCTGCCGCTGTTCGTTCTGGCCTATCTCCGGGACGTGCGTCGGCGAATACAGGCCGAGGGTCAGGGGGCAAGGACCAGGCGCATGAGCCGCTCGTCGATGTAGTCATTCCCAAGCTTCAGAGCGCCTGGGTCGAGGCCATACTCGATGAAGCCGAACCTGCCATACAGCCGAACCGCCGCCTCGTTGTGGGCCGCGACCGTAAGGGTGACGTGCTCGACCCGGCCACGCGCGTGATCGATGAGGCTCGACAGCAGCAGGGCGGCGGCCCCGAGACCCCGCGCCTCCGGATCGACATACATGCCCCAGACCACCGCGCGATGGCGGGTCTTCACCGAGTCTCCCCGGCGGATCCCACCGATACCGACCAGCGCGCCGTCTCGTTCACAGCCAGCCACGAACCGGGCGTCGAGCGCCTCGGCGATCTGATCGAGCGACCGGTCGACCTCTTCCTCGAAGGATGACCCGAAGGAGTCGGGATGCTCTCGCAGCCCTTTGAGACGAAGCGCCTGAAACGCCGCCGCGTCCTTGCCCGTCAGTCGTCGTACCTGCAGCACGTCCCTGTCCCCAAACCGCTCCGGGGACAGGGTAGCGCCGGCCGATCGCCTAGCCCAGCCGCACAGCCGTGCCGCTGGCCGTGACCATCATCATGCCGTTGTCGGCGCCGAGCGTCTCGTAGTCGAGATCGACGCCGACGACCGCATCGGCGCCGCGTTCGCGGGCCTCGTCGCCCATTTCCTGCAAGGCGATGTCGCGGGCCTGGCGCAGGGCCTTTTCATAGCCGCCGGCGCGCCCGCCGATGATGTTGGTGATCCCGGCGAAGAAGTCGCGAAAGATATGGGCCCCGATGATCGCTTCGCCGCTGACGACGCCCAGGCTTTCGACGACCTCGCGGCCGGGGACGGTATGGGTAGTGGAGGTGATCACGACGGCTTGCCCTTTCGAATGATTGCGGAATGGCCCGCCCGCCTTAGATTGGTAGCCATGACCGACACCGCCACCCAATTCGACCTCACGCCGCCGACCGAAGCCGAGCGCAAGGCTCTGGAAGCCGACCTCAACCAGGAGGAACGCGACGTCCTGCTGCACCACGGAACCGAGGCGCCCTTCTGCGGCGGCCTGCTCGGCGAGAAGCGTCCGGGCGTCTACTGCTGCCGACTGTGCGCCCTGCCGCTCTTCAAGTTCGAAACCAAGTTCGAGAGCGGCACCGGCTGGCCCAGCTTCTACGCCCCGATCAACGCGGCCAACGTCAAGGCCGTCGAGGACCGCAGCTACGGCATGCGCCGCGTCGAGACCCGCTGCGCCCGTTGCGACAGCCACCAGGGCCACGTCTTCCCCGACGGCCCGCCACCCACCGGCCTTCGCTACTGCATCAACTCGGTGTCGTTGGAATTCGTCGGGGCAGGGGAGCCGCTGCGCGATCCTCTGGGCCGTGGCGACGGAGTGGCCTGAAGCCCCCCCATTCCGGGGACGCGGGCCCGGCCGTTTCAGGTCACTCTCTACCGATCATCGGAGAGTCCCCATGCACCGTCGCGCCTTCATCCTGACTTCGTCCGCCGCCCTCGTCGCCGGCCCGGCGCTTGCTGCCAAGGCTGCCCCGGCCTCACCGTTCGGGGTCAGCGTCAATGGCGCGGCCGCTTCGCTCGAAGTCCAGACCGCCCTGTTCAAGCAGCAGATGAAGGCCATGGGCTATGGCGGGGCCGACGTCTTCTACGAGCTGAAGGGTGCGGCCAGCACGAAGCGCTTCAAGAGCGCGGACGCTTTGGCGTTCAGCAGCGCCGAATCGGCCGACGTCGATCCCCAGCAGATCTTCGGCCTGTTCCGCCTGACGACCGTCAAGAACACCCGCCGCCTGCCTACCGGCAAGGTCAATCCGCTCGGCTACGGCACCCGCAACGTCAAGAGTGCCTCAGCCGTCGCCTTTACCGCCACGCGCGACTCCGCCGGCTGGAGCCTGGCTCCGGCCGAGCCCCTGGCGGCCGGGGAGTACGCGCTCGCCATCGCGCCCAAGCTCGGCAACAACAGCTGGGGCTGGGGCGGCAAGGGCGGCGGCAATCAGGTTGTCTCGGCCTTCGGCGTCGACTGAAGTCGCTCTTTCTCCCCAGGAGCGGGAGACGGAACAAATGACTTCCCATTGCGCGCGGCTTTTGCTACCCCCCGCGCCTCACTACGAGCGGTCGTGGCGGAATTGGTAGACGCGCAGCGTTGAGGTCGCTGTGGGGCAACCCGTGGAAGTTCGAGTCTTCTCGACCGCACCATCCTGCTTCGCTCTTCGGGCTTT
>JANPKF010000656.1:0-2496 GCA_031425895.1 Caulobacteraceae bacterium
CGGATTCGCCGCTTCGTCCGTTAGCGGCCGATGGCACTGTCCGATTCCCTGCTCCCTGACCCCTATATCGTCGTGCTGACGGCCGGGGGCCTTCTGATCGCCCTGGTGGCCTGGCTGCCGCTGGCTCTGCGGCGCTTGCCGCTGTCCCTGCCCGTCATCTGCATCGCCCTTGGCGCGGCGATCTTCGCGCTGCCGCAGGTGGGGCTCAATCCGCTGCCGCTCCGCTATCCGGAGGTGACGGAGCGGTTGACCGAGTTCGTGGTCATCATCGCCCTGATGGGCGCGGGGCTGAAGATTGACCGGGTGGTGGGCCTGCGCCGATGGCGGGTGACCTGGCGGCTGCTGGCCGTGACCATGCCGCTGTCGATCGCCGCCATCGCCCTGCTCGGTCTCTGGGCCGGGCTGCCGCTGGCGGCGGCGATCCTGCTGGCCGCCAGCCTGGCCCCCACCGACCCGGTGCTGGCCGCCGACGTCCAGGTCGGCCCGCCGAAGACGGGCGATGAGGACGAGGTTCGCTTCGGGCTGACCTCCGAGGCCGGCCTCAACGACGGCCTGGCGTTTCCGTTCGTCAACCTGGGGCTGGCTCTGGCCCTGGCCTCGACGACGGGCGAGCCCTGGCTGATCGACTGGCTGAGCTATGACGTGGCGTGGAAGCTGCTGGCGGGGCTCGTGGCCGGCTGGCTTGTCGGCCGACTGTTCGGCTGGCTGACCTTCTGGGTCCCGGGAACATCCCTGGCCAAGACCGGCGACGGACTGATCGCCGTCGCCTGCACCCTGGTCGCCTATGGAGCCACCGAGGCGATCCACGGCTACGGATTCCTGGCGGTGTTCATCAGCGCCCTGACCCTGCGCCACGCCCATCGTCAGCATGAGTTCCAGCGCGAGATGCACGACATCACCGAACAGCTTGAGCGGATCGCCATGATGGTCGTCCTGCTGCTGTTTGGCGGCGCGCTGGTCGGCGGTCTGCTGGCGCCGCTGACCTGGACCGACGTCGCCCTGGCGGCGGGCGTGCTGCTGGTGGTTCGTCCGCTGTCGGGACTTGTCGGCATGATCGGGCTGAAGGCGAGCCGGAGCGAGCGATTGACCCTGGCCTTCTTCGGCATTCGGGGGGTCGGGTCCTTCTACTACCTGGCCTATGGCCTCAACCACGCGCCGATCGCCGGCGCCGAACGGTTGTGGGCGATCGTCGGCCTGATCGTTCTTGCGTCCGTGCTTCTGCATGGCCTGACCGTCACGCCGGTGATGCGCGGTCTCGACCGTCAGCGGGGCGTTGATCCGGACGAGGCTTCAGAGCACGCGGACGATAGTGAATCAGGCGCCAGGCCGTCCGCTCGCCCGGCCTGATCGGTCCCTTACCGTTGTTTCACTTGCCCCTCCGCCTCGCCCCCGCCATGACTGTGACGGGGGAGTAACCGGCCAACTGTAAGGCCGGCACAGGATCTGACCGCTAGGGGTTCGCGCAGTCATGCTGATCATCGAAAATCTGACGCACATCTATCCGAACGGCGCCAAGGCGCTGGATGAAGTCAGTCTGATCGTGCCCAAGGGCATGTACGGCCTGCTGGGGCCCAACGGGGCCGGCAAGTCGACCCTGATGCGGACCATCGCCACCCTGCAGGCGCCGACCGAAGGTCATGTCCGCTTCGGCGACATCGATGTGCTGAAAGACCCCGAAGAGCTGCGCAAGACGCTCGGCTACCTGCCGCAGGACTTCGGCGTCTATCCGCGCGTCTCGGCCTACGACATGCTCGACCACATGGCGGTGCTGAAGGGCGTCTCGAACGGCAAGGAGCGCCGCGAGACGGTCGAATACCTGCTCAACCAGACCAACCTCTGGGCCGTGCGCAAGCGGGCCCTGGCCGGCTTCTCCGGCGGCATGCGCCAGCGCTTCGGCATCGCCCAGGCCCTGATCGGCGATCCCTCCCTGATCATCGTCGACGAGCCCACCGCCGGCCTCGACCCGGAAGAGCGCAACCGCTTCCTCAACCTGCTGGCCGAGATCGGCGAGAACGTCGTGGTCATCCTCTCGACCCATATCGTCGAGGACGTCGCCGACCTCTGCCCGGCCATGGCCATCATCTGCGAAGGCCGCATCGTCAAACAGGGCGCGCCGCTTGACCTGGTGGCGGGCCTGAAGGGCCGGATCTGGAAGAAGACCATCGATAAGGGCGAGCTGGACGCCTATCGCGGCCGCTACCAGGTCATCCATACCAGGCTGTTCACCGGCCGCACGGTGATCCACGTCGAGGCCGACAGCGATCCGGGCGACGGCTTCGTCCCCGTCGAGGGCGGTCTGGAAGACGTCTACTTCTCGACCCTCCGCACCTCTCGCGCCGCGTAAGAGGGGCGATCCGCATGTTCGGCAAGATCGCCAGCTTCGAATTCCGCTACCAGCTCAAGAACCCGGTGTTCTGGGTGGCGGCGGGTATCTTCTTCCTGCTGACCTTCGGCTCGGTGGTGCTCGAGGGCGTCAGCATCGGCGGCGGCGGCAGC
>JANPKF010000657.1:0-5476 GCA_031425895.1 Caulobacteraceae bacterium
GCACTAGCGCGCAAGCGCCCTTCTCCCGCTGGTCGGGAGAAGGTGGGCCCCGAAGGGGGTCGGATGAGGGCAGCGCCACCGTCGCAAGGTTGCCCGTGTTCAGGCGCTCGCAGCGACACCGACAATCGTCAGAAGCCCGCGCTGCCCTCACCCGACCGCTTCGCGGCCACCCTCTCCCGACAAGCGGGAGAGGGATCATTTACCCGTCACCGCCTTGCGCAGATTGACCAGCACCTTGCCGCAGTCGGTCTTCATCCCGGCCCGCACCACCTCGGCCGGCAGTTTGATCTCGGCCGAGACGCGGTTGACGTAGATCACCCGCGTTCCCGCACCCCGCGGCTCAAGCCGCCACTCGCCCTGCATCGCCTTCAAGTCACCGCCGGTCCGCCGAAAGGTGATCCGGCTGTAGGGGGTGTAGTCGGCCCGCACGACGTTCCGGATGGTGGGCACGAACATGTTGCCCTGGCTGACCTGCTCGCGAACATCCCAGTTCGGCCCCTTCTGCAACACCCGGCAGACGGTCAGGTTGGCGATCACCTTCCTGGCCTGGGCGCAGTCGATCAGCACAGCCCAGACCTTCTGCGGCGGCGCGTCGATATCGATGGCGCCGTGTATGGCGGCGGCGTCGCCGGAGGGACGGACCACGACCCAGGGCTTGCCTGCCGCCAGCGTCTTCTCGGCCGAAGGCGGCACAGGCGCGGCGGCCGCCATTCCGGCCAGCAGGGCCAGCGATATCCCGAGCGCGAAGCGTCGCATGCGTTGTCTCCAGGCCCCGACCTGTCGGTGCAGCTACGAAGACACAGGGGATGCGGATTGAGCCGGCTTTGATTTTTGGGCTTGGAGAAGCCCGGAATCCCGTGTTACCCGCCGCGCCCTCAAGGAGAGACCGCCGTGGCGCACAAAGCCCCGACCATGATCTGCAAGCCTGTCTCGCTCGGCAATCAAGCCGAGCGCGATGACGCGCGCGCATGGGAAGGGACCAACGCTTAAGGGCATCGAACCTTGAGATCGTACGTAGGAACCCCTCCCGGCCCGGCCTGGAGGGGTTCCTTCGTTTTGGGGGTTCTTCTTTCCAGACCGCGACGCCGGGAAGGGATGGGAAAGAGAAAAGGAGAAGCCCGATGAGCGGCTTCGAAGCGTTTGAAAGCGATGGGGTCCACATCAAGGCCTGGACCCGGGGCGTACCGATCGAGGACGCCGCGATGAAGCAGCTGCGCAACGTCGCCAGCCTGCCGTTCATTCACCACCACCTGGCGGTGATGCCGGACGTTCACTGGGGACGGGGCGCGACCGTGGGCTCGGTGATCCCGACCGTCGGGGCGATCATCCCGGCGGCGGTCGGGGTCGACATCGGCTGCGGCATGATGGCGGCGCGGCTCAACATCCGGGCCGAGCACCTGCCGGACAACCTGTTCGAGATCCGGAGCCTGATCGAGGCGGCCGTCCCGCACGGCCGGACCGATAACGGCGGGCGCAACGACGTCGGGGCCTGGCAGGTCGATCCGCCGGAAGCGGCCAAGACCCGGTGGGCTGACCTGGAGGGCGGCTACAACGCCGTCGTCGACAAGCACCCGAAGGCGGCGCACCCGCGGGGCTTCGGCCACCTGGGGACGCTCGGCACCGGCAACCACTTCATCGAGCTCTGCCTCGATGAGGCGGGGGACGTCTGGGTGATGCTGCACTCCGGCTCGCGGGGGGTGGGAAACCGGTTCGGCTCCTACTTCATCGAGCGGGCCAAGCACGACATGCGGCGGTGGTTCATCAACCTGCCGGACCAGGACCTGGCCTACTTCCCGGAAGGGTCGGAGGGCTTCATCGACTACATCCGGGCCGTCAGCTGGGCCCAGAAGTACGCCCGGGCCAACCGGGAGACGATGATGGACCAGGTGCTGGGCGTGCTTCGGGGCCTGTTCCCGGATCTGGACGTGACGCAGGAGGCGGTGAACTGCCACCACAACTACGTCACCAGGGAGAAGCACTTCGGCAAGGACGTCTTCATCACCCGGAAGGGCGCGGTGTCGGCGAAGGAGGGTGAACTGGGGATCATCCCGGGCTCGATGGGCGCGAAGTCGTTCATCGTGCGGGGGAAGGGTAACCCGGACAGCTTCTGCACCTGCTCGCACGGAGCCGGTCGGGCGATGAGCCGGACCGAAGCCAGGCGGCGGTTCACCGTCGAAGACCACGTGGCGGCCACCGCCGGCGTCGAGTGCCGGAAGGACGCCGAGGTGATCGATGAAACGCCGATGGCCTACAAGGACATCGACGCGGTCATGGCGGCCCAGGCCGACCTGGTCGACATCGTCCACACGCTTCGGCAGGTGGTCTGCGTAAAGGGCTGAGCGATGCCGTCGGGGGAAACCCCGGCGGCATTTCTCGTTTGCCCATGAGAAGGGTCAGCTTCGCGACCACATGACTGTCAGACCGACCGGCCTTCCTGGTCCAGCGCGTCCAGCACCGCCTCGGGCCGCCACTCGATGACCTGCAGATAGGCCAGAAGCGCCGCGTCCGGCAGCGTCCGTCCCGCCTCGATCTCGCACAGGGCCTCGGCGTCAAGTCGGAAGGTGCGGGCGAAGGCGTCCTGGGTCAGCCCCGTTCCCCAGCGCACCCGCTGCACGAGAGCGCGGGCGCAGAAGCTGCCCTCGGGCCGGGCAGACTCGTCGATCGGTCGATCAGGATGGATTGGCGCCATATGCATCGTCGTCTCTCCGTCTCGCCCCGATGGGCAGGGAGATAGACGGTCAACATCGCCGCAAGACGACCATTTTAAGTCAAAGCCTTGGCGCTTTGTCCTCACACGGACATTCAGGATTTCACAAGCGCAATGAGCAGCCCGTCATAGCCCTTGTCGCCCACCGTCTGCAGCGCCGTGGCGTCTACCCGAGGCTCGGCTGCGATCAGTTCGGCCAGTCGGCGCACGCCCTGCACCGAGGCATCGCCGTTCTCGTCGATCACCGCACCGCCGCGCACGACGTTGTCGACGACGATCAATCCGCCCGGCCGCGTCATCCGCAGCGCCCAGCGGAAATAGTCCGGGTTCGATGGTTTGTCGGCGTCGATGAAGGTCAGGTCCAGCGGCGACCCGCCCTCGGCCGCCAGTTGCGGCAAGAGGTCGATCCCCGCCCCGGTCCGCACCTCGGCGACGCCGTCCAGGCCGGCGAACGCCAGGTTTTTCCGCGCAACCTCGGCATGGTGCGGATCAATCTCCAGGCTGACCAGCCGCCCGCCTTCGGGCAGCGCTCGCGCCAGACAGATGGTGCTGTAGCCGCCGAGCGTGCCGACCTCGAGTATGCGTCTGGCGCCGATCGACCGCGCCAGCAGATTCAGGAGCTTGCCCTGGTTGGCCGCCACCGCGATGGCCGGCAGCCCCGCCCCCCGGCTGGCCGCCAGCGCGTGGTCGAGGGCGGCGTCATCGGCGCCGAGGCTGTCGTTGAAATAGCCGTCGACGGCGGTCCACAGCGGCTGGGTCATGACGGCTTCTTTCGCGTACGCAGGTAGGTCCAGACGGTCAGCGAGAGGACGCTGGAGATCGCGACGATGACGATGAACAGGTCGGCCGGCGTCACCACCACGGCCATATTGGTCTGATCGTCGGTCCGGAGCGCCAGAGAACCGAACCAGACCAAGGGCACTGCGGCGATCACCACGACAATCGCCCAGACAACCCACAGAATGACTTTCTCGACCCTGGACATGCGCGCCTCCTGGCTGAAACAGTGCCTCAACTTGCCGGTTTGAGAAACTCCGCCGTCGCCTCGATGGCCTCGACCAGGCCGACCCGCTGAATCTCCACCCCTTCGGGCAGACCCGCGAACAGCCGGGTCGGGGATGCCGGGTCGAGCATGACGAAGACGCCCTTGTCGTCGGCCCGGCGGATGAGCCGGCCGAAGGCCTGGGCGATGCGGTTGCGGGCCACGGCGTCGTCATAGCCCTTGCCGCCGAACCGGGCCCGGCGGGCCTTGTGAAGGATGTCGGGCCGGGGCCAGGGCGCGCGGTCGAAGACCAGCTGGCGCAGCGAGCGACCGGGTACGTCCACCCCGTCCCGCACCGCGTCGGTGCCGAGCAGGCAGCTGTCTTCCTCGGCCCGGAAGATATCGACCAGTCCGCCGACCTCGATCGGATCGACGTGCTGGGCGTAGAGGGCCAGGCCCTTGTCGGCCAGGGGCGCGGCGATCTTCTCATGCACGGCCCGCAGGCGCCGGATGGCGGTGAACAGCCCTACCCCGCCGCCGCCGGCCGCCAGGAACAGCTCGCGCATCGCCGCCGCCACCTGCCGTGCATCGTCCTTGGCGACATCGGTGACCACGAAGGCCCGCGCCTGGTTGGCATAGTCGAAGGGCGAGGCCAGGCGGATGGTCTTGGGCCGCTCGGGCAGGCGGGCGCCGCCGGTCCGCATTTCGGCCAGGGCGAAGGGATCGTCCGACGACGGATCAGTCAGGGTGGCGCTAGTCACCAGCACCCCGTGGGCAGGGGCCAGCACGGCCGCCGTCAAAGGCTCGGTCGGATCGACCCAGTGGCGGCGGCTCGAAGCATCCACCACCCGGCCGTACAGGAAGGTCGCGTCGAACCAGTCGACGAAGTCGGGATCGTCCTCGGCGTCCTCCTCGATGGCCTTCAGCATCGAGCGCCAGGCCGGCAGGGTCATCCGCGCCCGCCGGTCCAGCCCGCGCAGGGCGCCCTCGATCCGCGCCCGCTCGCTGGGGCCCAGCTCGTCGGCCTCATCGTCGAGCAAGTCTTCCAGATGCCGCGCCAGCGCCAGCAACGGCGCCTCGACCGAGGCCAGCGCAGACGCCGCGTCGGCCGCCGTCTCCCGCACCCGGTCGATGGCCGGCCGGGCCTGGCACTCCATGCCGATGTCGGCCGCGCCGGCGTTGCGCTCGCTGTTGCGGGCCCGCAGTTGCTCCAGCACGGCGGCCAGGAAGTTCTCCACGGGCCCGATGGGGTTGATCTCGCCGTTCGGCGACGCGATCCGCCCGGACCAGCCCTCGCCCGGCAGCACCGCCGCCGCCCGGGTCACGTCCTGCAGCGCCCGCCTGGGCTCCTCCCGGTCGCCGATCACGTCGAGCAGGCGATGCTCCAGCCCCCTGCCCCGCCGCCCGCGCGACTCAGGCCCGCGAATCCAGCGCCGAAGTTCGGCCGCCTCCGCCCCCGACAAGGCCGCCGAAAAGGCGGAGTCGGCCGCGTCGAACAGGTGGTGGCCCTCGTCGAAGACGATGCGTTTGAGCTGCGCCGTCTCGACATCCGTCTTGCCGCCTCGCGCCCGTCGCGCCCCATCAAACGCCGCCTGGGTCAGCACCAACGCATGGTTGGCGATAACCAGATCGGCCCGCCGGCTGCCCCGGATCGCCTTCTCCACATAGCAGGCGCGATAGTGGGCGCAGGCGGCGTGCACGCACTCGCCCCGCCGATCGACCAGGTTGGCGGCGCTGGCCTGGGCCGAGGGCGGCACCGCGAACAGCGCCGGCAGCCAGCCGGGGAA
>JANPKF010000658.1:0-6138 GCA_031425895.1 Caulobacteraceae bacterium
TATAGAGTAGCGATCATGACCGCCGCCGCCGAAACCGCCGCCGGGCCCCGGGATTGGGCCGCCGAAACCGAGAGCCGCATCCTGGATGAGGCCCTGACCGCCTGCGTCCACATGGGCTGGACCCGGCCGATGACCCTGGCCGCCGGGCGCCGGTGCGGGCTGAGCACCGGCGAGACCGATCTGTTGCTGCCGCATGGCCCGCGCGATCTGGCCGCCCTGCTGTCGCGCCGCCATGACGCCGCCGCGCTGGCCGCCCTGCCGGCGCCCGAAGGCCTGAAGATTCGCCAGCGCATCCGGTCCGCCGTCGAGGCCCGCCTGGAGGCCGCGGCCTCCGATCGCGAGGCCCTGCGCCGCTGGGCGGGATATCTCAGCCTGCCGCTCAACCTGCCCCTGGCCCTGCGGCTGGTGTGGGAAAGCGCCGACAAGCTGTGGCGTTGGGCCGGGGATACGGCGACCGACGAGAATCACTATTCGAAGCGGGCCATCCTGTCGGCCATCCTGATCTCGACCACGGCCATCGACCTGGCGTCGGGGCGGGAGTCGGCCCTGAGCTATCTCGACGCCCGCATCCAGAACGTCATGGACTTCGAGAAGTGGAAGGCGGGGCTGAACGCTGTCGACCTGGCTCGTGAAGTCGCCGGGGCGCTGGCCTCGATCCGCTACGGGCGGTCTTAGTGGCCTTCGACGGCGAAGGAGCGCCTGCTCTCCGCAATTGAAAATGGGGGAACCATCCTGTGGCGAGCGCTATAAGCGAGCCACACCGAGGGGGTCTCCACCGGCGGTTACAGGTTCCAACCTTGAACCGGCGGTCCCGACTCCTGGTCCGTCGCTCCCGCTCCGAACCGTCCTCCGCCCGGAGGGCGGAGAGCGAAAACGTCTGGCGCCAATCGCCTAAACAGGCCCGCGCATGCGGTTGACGTGGCCCATCTTGCGGCCGGCGACGGTCTCGCGCTTGCCGTAGAGGTGCACCCGGGCGTCCGGGTCGGCGGCCAGTTTCGCCCAACTATCGGCGTCCTCGCCCAGCAGGTTGAGCATCTCCACCCGCGCCAGGGCCGTCGTCGAGCCGAGCGGCCAGCCGGCGACGGCGCGGATGTGCTGTTCGAACTGGTCGACGGCGCAGCCGTCCTGGGTCCAGTGGCCGGTGTTGTGGACGCGCGGGGCGATCTCGTTGACCAGGAGCTGGCCATCGGCGAGCTGGAAGAGCTCGACGCCCATGACCCCGACGTAGCCCAGGCCATCCAGGATCTGCAGGGCGATGCGTTCGGCCTGGTCGAGCAGGGCCTGGTCGGCGGCGGCGGGCGCCACCGTGCGGCGCAGGACGCCGCCCTCGTGGTGGTTCTCGCCGATCGGATAGACGGCCGTTTCACCGTCCCGGCCGCGTGCGGCGATCACCGACAGCTCGCGCACGAAATCGGCCCGGGCCTCGAGGATGGCCGGCTTGCCGCCGATCAGGTCGAAGGCGGCGGCCTCGTCGGCCAGCTTCTCGATCCAGGTCTGGCCCTTGCCGTCATAGCCCTCGCGGCGGGTCTTCAGCAGGCAGGGATGGCTCAGACCCTGGGCGGCGGCCGGGATGTCTGCCGGGCCGTCAATGGCGGCGAAGGCGACGGTCGGTGCGCCGACGGCGTTGAGGTAGGTCTTCTCCGCCACCCGGTCCTGGGCGACGGCCAGAGCCTTGGGGCCGGGGGCGACGTCGGCCCCCAGCGCGATCAGGGCATCGACCGTGGCGGCCGGAACGTTCTCGAACTCGTAGGTGATGACGTCGCAGAGACGGGCGAAAGCGGCCAGGCTGACCGGCTCGTCATAGGGGGCGACGAGGGTCTCGCGCACCACGCGGGAGGCGGGGCTGTCCTCGTCAGGGGTATAGATGACGACGTCGAGGCCAAGCCGGGCGGCGGCCAGGGCCAGCATGCGGCCGAGCTGTCCCCCGCCGAGGATGCCAATGGTGGAGCCGGGCGGGAGGGGAAATGTCATCAGTCTTCGACCGTCTCGGCGACCGCGTCTGTCTGGCGGGCGCGGTACTCGGCGAGGCGCTCGGCAAGCCCCTCGTCCGACAGGCTGAGGATCTGGGCGGCCAGCAGGCCGGCGTTCTTGGCCCCGGCGACGCCGACCGCCAGGGTGGCGACGGGGATGCCACCCGGCATCTGGACGATGGACAGCAGGCTGTCCAAACCGTTCTGCAGCTTGCTCTCGACCGGCACGCCGAGGACGGGAAGCTGGGTCATCGAGGCGGTCATCCCCGGCAGGTGGGCGGCGCCGCCGGCCCCGGCGATGATCACCTTGAAGCCGGCCGCCTTGGCCCCCGTGGCGAAGGCATAGAGCCGGTCGGGGGTGCGGTGGGCGGAGACGACCTTGGCCTCATACGCCACGCCGAGCGCATCAAGGCTGTCGGCTGCATGCTTCATGGTCGGCCAGTCGGACCGGCTGCCCATGATGATCGCCACCGGCGCTGCGCTCATGTCACATCCTCAGAAGGAAAGGGGCGGAGTATAGCAGCCCTTGTTGCGCCGCAACCGATGGATCAGAATCAGCGTTGGGCGAGTTGATCAGGTGATTCTGACATGAAGATATCAGGCGCGAGAGCGGAGGCCTTTTCGGCGATCCGTCGGCGCGCCCTGACAGCGGCCGGGGCTCAGGTCACCGGCCAGGCGTCGGAGGCCGACAAGGCCGGGTTCCTGGGCCTGACCGAAGCCGAGCTGACCCCCAGTGTGCAGGGGGCGCTGAAGACCCTGCTCGGCGAAATCGACGATCTGCGCGGCGAGGTCGGCCGCCTCAAGGGCCAGCTTAGCGAAATGGAAGGCCTGGCCGACCGCGACGTGCTGACCCCGGTGCTGAACCGGCGGGCCTTCATGCGTGAACTGGGGCGGATCTCCACCTTCGCCCAGCGCTATGGCGCCGACGCCAGTCTCGTCTATTTCGATCTCGACGGCTTCAAGAGCGTCAACGACCGCTTCGGCCACGCGGCCGGCGATGAGGCATTGAAGGCGGTGGCCGAGCGCCTGCTTGCCAATGTGCGCGACAGCGACATCGTGGGGCGGCTGGGCGGCGACGAGTTCGCCGTCATCCTTGTGCAGGCCGATCTCGAAACAGCCAGGGCCAAGGCCGATAGCCTGGTCAAGGTGATCGAGAGGACGCCGGTCACCTTTGGCGACTGGTCGGCGCCGCTGCATATAACCGCCGGGGTGCGCCAGATCGAGCCCGGCGCCGATCCGGAAACGGCGTTGGCCGAGGCGGATGCGACGATGTACGTGCGCAAGCGGGAACGACCGGTCGAGTAATCTTCTCCGCTGATCCCGGCGAAGCGGACTCTCAGCGCGGGTCATCCAGGATGACGACGCGGTTCGACAGTTCATCGGGGTTGTCGGCGCGGGGCGGCACATGGGCCGCCAGGATCTCGCCGGACTTTTCGATGGCCGCCACATAGCCAGCCGCCAGATCGCCCGACTTCAGGCCGGCGACGAGCAGGGCGACGACCTCTTCCCAGACGCGCGGCGGGGCGGCCAGGTAGATGTTTTCGTCGGCGATGACCTCGGCGCGGCGCTCTTCCAGCGAGGCGAAGATCAGAACGCCGGTGCGGTCCTGTGTGTGATGCAGGCCGTGGCTGAGGAACTGGTCGAGGGCGGCCCGGCGGACCCGTTCGGTTTTCAGGGGCCCGGGGGTGGCAAAGCGGTGCAGGGCCGGGATCATCATGGCCAGCAGGACGAGCAGAAAGACCGCCAGCTGCAGGCCGATGTAGGCGGCCAGTGAGGCGAGCACCGTCTGACCGACGGCGAGGTCGTGACCGACGGTCCAGCCGCCCAGCAGGGCGTCGAGGCCGCGCGGGCGCAGGCCGGCCAGCAGGGCCAGGGGGGGCAGGGCCAGGGCCAGCAGGGCGGCCCAGACGATAGGGACTTCGCGGTAGGCCGATGCGCGGGGGGCGACGACGCAATAGATTTCGCCGGCCGTGCGGGTTTCGGCGGCCGCCACGGCGGCGGCAATGCGGGTCTGGTCGGCGGGGCTCAACTGCATGTCACCACCGCCCCGTCGCGCCGCCGCCACCGAATGAGCCCCCGCCGCCGGAGAATCCCCCGCCCCCACTCGACCAGCCGCCGCCACCGCTCCGGCTGTTCCAGCCGCCGCTGCTGCCGGCGGCGTTGAGCAGGATCCAGGGCAGGGCCGCAGCCAGGCCGGAGCGCCGCCGGCCACGGCCGCCGAGGCGGCTGAGGATGACGATGATGACAAAGAGGATGATCGGGAACAGCCAGACCGGGAAACCGCCGCCGCGCTCCCGGGCCGGAGCTTCCGCCGCCTTGACCTGGGCGCGCGCCTCGCCGACCGGCAGGGTCAACTGCTGGATCAGACTGTCGGTCCCGGCGACGATGCCGCCCTGCATGTCGCCGGCCTTGAACTTCGGCAGGATGGCGCTGTTGATGATGACGCTGGAGAGGGCGTCGGTCAGGAAGGGCTCAAGGCCGTAGCCGACCTCGATACGCACCGCCCGCTGGTTGGGGGCGACGATCAGCAGGGCGCCGTTGTCGGCCTTGGCGTCGCCGAGACCCCAGGCGCGGCCGAGCCGGTAGCCGTAGTCCTCGATCTCCAGCCCGCCGAGATCCGGCAGGGTGACGACGACCAGCTGGCGGCCGGTGGATTTTTCGAGGCTTTCCAGCTTGCCGGCCAGGTCGGCCTCGACGGCGGGCGAGATCAGATTGGCCTTGTCGACCACCCGGCCGGTCAGGGCGGGGAAGACCGGCGCCGCTGCCAGCGCGGGCATGGCGAAGACCGCCAGCGCCAGACCGATCAGCCAGCCTTTGAGCAGGCGCGCCATCGGCCGCTACTGAACCTTCGGCGGCGGCGGGGCGTCGAAGGTTACGCTCGGCGCGGTCTGGGCGGCGGCGGCGGCCTGGAACGGCAGGGCCGGCTTCTGGCTGCGGTAGAAGGTGCCGGCCCAGATAGAGGTCGGGAAGGTGCGCAGGCTCGTGTTGTAGCTCTGGACCGCCTCATTGTAGTCGGTGCGGGCGACGCTGATGCGGTTCTCGGTGCCTTCCAGCTGGCTCTGCAGGGCCAGGAAGTTGGCGTTGGATTTCAGGTCCGGGTACTGCTCCTGGATGACCATGAGCCGGCCGAGCACGCCGGTCAGATTGTCCTGCGCCGCCTGGTATTCGGCGAACTTGGCGGGGTCGGTGATGGTCGAGGCGTCGACCTTGACCTGGGTGGCGCTGGCCCGTGCCTGCGTCACCGCGACCAGCACGTCCTTCTCCTGGGCGGCGTAGCCCTTCACGGTGGCGACGAGATTGGGGATCAGGTCGGCGCGGCGCTGGTACTGGTTCTGGACGTTGCCCCAACTGGCCTTCACGGCCTCGTCCCTGGTCGGGATGGTGTTGATGCCGCAGCCGGCGAGCACGGCGCCCATCAGCAGGACGGGCAGGATGCGGAACATCGAGGTCACACGGTTCATGGCGGTCTGGAGCCTCCCAGGAAAACGTCGATCGGCGCGCGGCGCGCCCACATTTTCCACAGCCTAGCACCAACGCGCACAAACCGCTTGCGCTGCATCAATGCGCGACCTTGGACGGACGGCGACGCAGACGGTATGAAGCAAGCCATGGCCGACGGCGAAACTCCCAAAGCAAAAGCCCCCCCGACCCGGTTCGGGACCGGCTTCCTGCGCGACATCTGGTATTTCGCCGCGCTCAGCGGCGACGTGAAGCCGGGCGCCATGGCCCGGCATGAGATGCTGGGCGAGCCGGTGCTGATCGGGCGGGACCGCAAAGGGGCGCTTTTCGCCCTGCGCGATGTCTGCCCGCATAGGGCAGCGCCGCTGTCGGCGGGGAAGATCACGACCGAGGCCGACGGTCAGACGTCGGTGGAATGTCCCTATCACGGCTGGCGCTTTGGACAGTCGGGGGCCTGCACGGCGGTGCCGTCGCTGACCGCCGACCAGGCGATGGACATCAGCCGCATCCGGGTGAAGCGCTATCCGGTGGCCGAGAGCCAGGGCATGGTCTGGGTGTGGATGGCGTCGGACCCGCGTTTCGACGGCGAACCGCCCGAGCCGCCACCGTCGTTTCCGGGCGTGGTCGGCGGCGGGCCGAAGATCATCGATCGGATGGTGTTCGACAGCCATATCGACCATGCGGTGGTCGGGCTGATGGATCCGGCCCA
>JANPKF010000659.1:0-2956 GCA_031425895.1 Caulobacteraceae bacterium
GTAAGCTTCAGCGAGATGCGTTCGCTGAAGGAACCGCACCACGCCGAGGTCACCGGGGCCTTTACCGATATGTTCCGCCGGGTGCGGGGCTTCTTCGATGCCCCGGAATTCGCAGGGCTGAGCCGTGCAGAGGCCAACGCCCGCACCCACCTGTTGCTGGAACAGGCCTTCTGGACCTTCAGCTGGCTACGCCGCTACGACGTTGAGGACTATCCGCGCCTGCGGGAGCGGATGAGCGATATCCTGACCGGCGGCCTGGCCAGCAAGAGCCGCAGCTGGGCGCCGCCCGCCCTGCCCCCGCTGACCGAGGATGCGCCCGCCGAGCCGGGGGCCGAGGTTTCCCGCACCACCTTCCTGACCGCCGCCACCCGATTGATCAACCAGCGCGGCTATCGCGGCGCCTCGGTGGAGGACATCTCGGCGGCGCTGAACGTCACCAAGGGCAGTTTCTATCATCACAACGAGGACAAGGATGAGCTGGTGCGGGCCTGTTTCGACCGCACCTTCACCGTCCTGCGCGCCGCCCAGCTGGCCGCCCGTGACCTCAAGACCGACCAGTGGACGCGGCTGGCGGCGGCGGCCTCGGCCCTGACCGAATTCCAGCTGTCGGACGAGGGGCCGCTGTTGCGTGGCTCCTCGATGACCGCCCTGCCGCTGGAAGTGCGCCAGGATATCTCCGACCGCTATGCCCGCATCTCCGACCGCTTTGCGGGGATGATCTCGGACGGCATCGCCGAGGGGTCGATCCGGCCCGTCGATCCGCTGGTGGCCGCCCATATGCTGAACGCCCTGCTCAACGCGGCGGCGTCGATGGGGGCCTGGGTGACCGGGCTTGAGAAGGACGAGGCCGCCGGCCTGTTCGTGCGGCCCCTGATGCTGGGCCTGTTCACGCGGTAGCTGCGGTGGGGACTGGATCGCCGCGCATGGGCGATAGTTGGTTCCCATCGTGGCTGCGGCGGCGTTCCTGTCTCCGACCTGCGCCGATCGGGGACAGGTAGCGGGCGCCATCCGCTTTAGCTCTGTCGTCAGACCGTCTGTGAGCCCGCAACCCGTCCCCAACGCAAACGAAAAAGGGGCGGTCCGAAGACCGCCCCCCTCCGTCCAGTTCGGATCGCTCCGACTAGAACTTCTTGGACAGGCTGAACTTGAAGGTCCGGCCAAGGCCACTCGCCGTGAAGGGGTCGTAGCTGAGGTCCAGGCGGGCGAAGGGCGGATCTTCGTCCATGATGTTGTCGACGCTGAGCGCCAGCGTCGAATCCCAGGGCAGGAACACCCGATAGGTGAAGTCGACAGTGGTGTAGCTGTCGATGTTCTTGCCGTTGGTGTTGGCCGGCGCGGCGGTGCGGATACCACTGTTGGTGAAGTAGGTGCCCGCCGCGAACGGGGCTGTACGCTGGTCGGTGTAGCCGTCGATGTGACGGACGGTGACCCGGCCGTTGTGCGGTCCGTTGGTGTACTCGACGAACAGGCTGCCCTTCCACTGCGGCAACGGGTAGGCGGTGGTCTGGTAGTTGAGCAGGCCGACCGCGTCGAACGACGGGGTCAACAGGACGCCGCCGATATCCAGTTCATCGGTAACGTACTCAAGAACGTAGGTGGCAGAGCCGCCGACGACCAGGGTGCCGCCCATCACATCATCGAAGGTGTAGTCGGCCATAAGGTCGATACCCGAGGTTTGCACCCCGGCCCCGTTGATGGTGTCGGTCCGCACCCGGGTGATGGCGGACGAAGCCGCCGCCGCCGTGGCGAAGGAGCCGCAGGTGGCGCCGCCCGAGAAAGTGAACCGCGCCGCGAACGGGCTGGCGCAATTGGCCATTTGACCGGCGCCAATGCCGCCCGGGAACAGCGAACGCACCAGGCCGGAAACCGGCTCGGACGTGATCGGGTCCTTGAAGTCGAAGTTGAAGTAGTCGAGCGAAGCCTTCAGGCCGCCAACCTCGAGAATGACCCCGACGTTGTAGGTGGTGGCGGTTTCCGGCTCGAGGTCCGGGTTGCCGAAGATGTCGACGGCGCGGAAGGTGCCGTTGATCGACTGCAGCGAGGTGACGAAGTCATTGGTCAGCTGGCTGGGCACCGGAGCCCGGAAGGTGGTGCCGAGCGAGGCGCGGACGGCCAGAGGCTCGAAGATTTGCCATTTGGCGGAGATCTTCGGGTCGAAGGTTTCGCCGACGTCCTCGATGCTTTCGTAGCGGGCCGCGATGCTGACATTGAAGTTGTCGGTGAACGGCAGGGCCAGTTCACCGAAGGCGGCCCAGGTGCTCTGCTCGACATAGGCGTTGCCGCCGACGCCGAGGAAGGCGAATGGACCCGCCGGCGAGGTGCAGGTCTTGCTGCCGTTGATCGGGGTGTCGAGGCAGGGGTTGATGGCCCGGTTGGAGATGTCGTTGTACCAGACATCGAAGGTCGACCGGCGGTACTGGCCGCCGACCGCCCAGCCCGCGTCGCCACCGCCGAGGGTGAACATCTTGCCGCTCACCACGGCCTCGACGACGAACATGCCCGTCTTCTGCTCGGTTTCCAGTTTCTGGAAGAACCAGCGGGTCAGGTCAGGATCGTTGGCGAGGGCCGGATCGAAGTCGGGCGCGCCCGGAATCGCGCTCGAGAAGGGGTTGAAGTACTGGCAGGTCGACCCCGGGGTTCCAGCGACAATGTTGTTGCAATTGGCGCCGCCCAGGCCACGCAGGGCGAGCTGGTAGCGGCCGACGATGGTGTCGTAGCCGGTGCGGTTGCCGCGCTCTTCGCCGTAGGTGGCGCTGAGCTGCCAGTTGAGGTCCTCGGCGAACTGGCCGGAGAGTTCGGCCGACAGGCGATAGGCCTCGAAGTTGCGGCTACCGCGCGAGGCGCCGTAGTTGAACATCGGGTTGCCGCCCAGCAGGTGGGGACGGTTGGCGACGTTCAGGACACCGCCGCCAAGCAGGGCCGAGGCGCCGCCAACGCAGGGGTTCTGGGCCGCGCC
>JANPKF010000660.1:0-13228 GCA_031425895.1 Caulobacteraceae bacterium
TCAGGTGCTGCTGACGTGGTCTCGCGGGATGTTGAACGGGACGTATGGAGCGGGGGCCGGGCGATGGCGAGTTTCTGGGTCTGGGGCGTTGCCCTGCTGGTCTACGGCGCGTTTCTGGGCTGGTACGTCAATTGGCGCGGCCCGTTGTCGAAGGTCGAAATCGAAGATCTCATGGCGCGAATGCGCGCCAGCAACGTCGGCCATGGCGATCAGGACGAATTGCCGGTCCTACAGCGCTTTCTCGAGGCGGATGATGGCCGCGAGTTCTTCATGCTCAATGTCATACGCATGTCGGACACTGACGTCGCCGATCCCGCAACCGGCAAGATGCGGCCGGCCCGTGAGCTGATGGCAGGCTACACGCGCATGTTCATGCCGGCGCTTTTCGCCCGTGGCGGACACCCGGCGCTGGCCGCGCGCCGGATCGGCGGCATGGTCGATACCTGGGGGCTCAAGGAGGTCCCGGAGTGGTCGATGATGGGCTACATGCGCTATCGAAGCCGGCGCGACCTGGCCCATCTGGTCTGTGATCCCCGGTTCAGCGACGCTCACGCGTTCAAGTTCGCCGCCATGCCGCAGACCTTCAACTTCCCGACCCGGCCGATGATCATGACCCTGGCAGGCCCAAGGCTTTCGGTCGGACTGTCGCTGGCCCTCGTCGCCGCGGTGGCCCAGATCGCTCTGCTGCTGTCCGCCGCCCCGAACTGACAAGATGTCACGCCTCGCTGACCGAGGCTTGCGGAACAGGCGCCTCTCGCCCGATTTCACCTACCACCGTTCGCTGCTTCGTGCTTCATTCTCGTCTCGCGTGTTTTGCGCATCCGGAGTTTGAAGCCTTGGAGGGCGCTCAATGGCGACCGACCGCACTCCTGCCCTGCTCGTCAAATCCGCCGGAAATCTGGCCTCGGGCCAACTCGGCTTCGGGGCCGCCTCGGTCAAGGTCAGGGCCGAGCCCCTGTTCCAGCACATCCCCGCCGACAGCGACGGGCAGCTGGGCCTGGCGGGGGCTAAAGCCAGCTGGCAGCGGCTGACGCTGGAGGACGGCGCCGATCAGAACGTCTGGGACCTTTGCCACGCCCTGATCCGTCCTGGCATGGGTCTGGCGGGCGGCCAGGCGCTGTTCGCGGAGCCCGACCTCTGGCAGCGCTGGAACCATCCGATGGTCGAGGGTGGCCTGGGCGCGGCGGCGACCTGCGGCCCGGCCGAACAGCAGCGCACCAACTTTCCACGCTCTCCCGGCGACAACTACTGGTTCAGGGGCGCCGACCATACCGGCTTTGGCGTCATGCCCGGGGGCGCGGACGGGGCCGGCGCGCGGATCGCCCACTTTGACACCGGCATCGACCCCGATCACGCCACCCTTCCCCGGCACATGCGCCTCGATCTGGCGCGCAACTTCGTCGATGCCGGCCGTCTGACCGATGCGACCGACCGTTCCGACGGCCTGCTGGTCCAGGACGGCCACGGCACGGGGACCTTGAGTATTCTCGCCAGCCAGGCCTATGGCGGCGCGCCGGGGGCGGAGGTGGTTCCGATCCGCATCGCCGACCGGGTTGTCCTGTTCCGCAACAGCGCGCTGGCCAAGGCCTTCGACTATGTCTACGGCCTGCGCAACAACGCGGCCGACGCCATCGACGTGATCACCGTGAGCATGGGCGGCGTCGCCTCGCAGGCCTGGGCCGACGCCATCAACCGGCTCTATGAGGCCGGGGTCTTCATGGTCACGGCGGCCGGCAACAACCAGAACAACCTGCCGACCCGCGGCATTGTCTTCCCGGCCAGGTTCCAGCGGGTCACGGCGGCTTGCGGGGTGATGTTCGACGGCCAACCCTACGCCGATCTCGGAGCCGGGCGGATGGCCGGCAACTACGGACCGGCGGGCAAGATGCGGACGGCCCTGGCCGCCTTTACACCCAACCTGCCCTGGGCCGTGCGCGGCTGTGGCGGCCTGATCAATTTCAGCGGCCAGGGCACATCCTGCGCCACGCCCCAGATCGCGGCGGCGGCGGCGGTCTGGATCGCCCACAACCGGGCCGCGCTGAACGCCTATCCCAAGCCCTGGATGAAGGTCGAGGCGGTGCGGCGGGCCCTGGCTCAGGCGGCCAGGACCGAGAGGCTGGATCTCTCGAAGCTTGGGGCCGGGGCCCTGCGGGCCGACGCGGCGCTGGGTATCGCCCCGCCGGCCGCCGCCAGTCTGAAGCAGGAGGCGAAGGACAGCGCCGATTTCCCCATCCTGAGGATCCTCACCGGCCAGGGCATCGCGGCCGGTCCTCACAGCGCCATGCTCGAACTGGAGGCCCTGCAGCTGTCGCAGTCGGCGGAGATCGAGGGCCTGCTACCCGACACTGACGTGCCCGAGACCGCGCTATCACCCGACCAACGTCGGCGCATTTCACAGGCCCTGGCCGACCAACCCGGCGCTTCGGCGGCGCTCAGGCAGGCCCTCGGCGCCAGCGCCGCGCCGCGACCAGCCGCGGCCAGCCTGCCGAAGGGCGAAACCGCCGAGGCCATGGCCCGGATGCATCTGGAGAACGCGCTGGCGCCGCCTGTCCAGGCGCCCCCCAGCCGCCGCCTGCGGGTCTACGCCTTCGACCCGTCGCTCAGCACATCCCAGGACACCGCCGCCATCAACATCGCCCGCCTGGACGTCCGCTGGGAGGACGGGCTGCAGCCCGGTCCGGTCGGCGAGTACCTGGAGGTCGTCGACATCGATCCGGCCAGCGACCGCGCCTACGCCCCGGTCGACCTCAATCATCCCCGTCTGCTCAGCCAGGACGGCCTGGCCCCGCATCCGGGTGATCCGCGCTTCCACCAGCAGATGGTCTACGCCGTGGCCATGACCACCATCGGCCACTTCGAACGCGCGCTCGGCCGCACCGCCCTGTGGTCCTCACGGCCGCCGGGCAAGGGGCGGTCGGAGACCTTCATCCGCCGCCTGCGCATCTATCCCCACGCCTTCAGGGGCCAGAACGCCTACTACACCGCCGAGCGCAAGGCGCTGCTGTTCGGCTACTTCCCGTCGGTCGGCGCCGACTGGCGCGACCAGGCGAGCGGCCAGCTGGTCTTTACCTGCCTGTCGCACGACATCATCGCCCACGAGACTACCCACGCCCTGCTGGACGGCATCCACCCCCGCTACCGCGAGGCCACCAACCCCGACGTCCTGGCCCTGCACGAGGCCTTTGCCGACCTCGTCGCCCTGTTCCAGCACTTCACCCTGCCGGAAGCCGTCGCCCACCAGATCGCCGCCACCCGGGGCGACCTGACCCGGGACAATCCACTGGTCAAGCTGGCCGCCGAGTTCGGCCGCGCCACCAGCCGGGGCGGCGAGTTCCAGACCGCCCTGCGCGCCGCCGTCGACGACGAGACCCGCGCCAGCCTCAACGGCCTGCGGGGTGACGCCGCCGTCCTGTCGATCGAGGTGCATGGTCGCGGCGCCCGCCTGATGGCGGCGGTGTTCGACGCCTTCCTGAAGATCTACCAGCAACGGGCCGACGAGGTGATCCTGCTGGCCACCGGCGGCAGCGGGATCCTGCCCCAGGGCCGGCTCTCACAACCCGTGGTCCAGGCCCTGGCCCGGGAGGCCAGCAAGACGGCCGGCCACTTCATGGGCATCTGCATCCGCGCCCTCGACTACTGCCCGCCGGTCGATGTCGAGTTCAGTGACTATCTGCGGGCGATGATCACCGCCGACCGCGACCTCGTCCCCGACGATCCGCGCGGCTACCGCCTCGCCCTGATCGCCGGTTTCACCAAGCGCGGCATCTTCCCCCGCGGCGTCGGCGCCCTGTCACCGGGCAGCCTGGTCTGGGAGGCGCCGCCGATCCCGATCGCCACGGCCTCCGCCGTCATCAAGACCATGAATCTCGGCTGGGACCGGCGCAGCGACCGTGAGGTGGCCTGGACCCTGTCACGCGACAACGCCCGGATTTTGCACGCCTGGCTGTCCGGCAAGCGCTGGGTGAAGGGCAAACTGGTCGACGACCCGAACGCGGCCACCGGGGCCGAACTGAGCGCGCTCGGTCTCTATCGCAAGAAGGGCCGATACGAAGTCGCCCACGAAAGAGAGGTCACCGACAAGGACGGCAAGACGGCGCGCGTACCGACGACGCCGATCGAGGTGTCATCGATCGAGGTGCATTCGGTGAGGCCGGCCCGGCGGGTCAGCCCGGACGGGACGGTCGGCGCCGACCTGGTGGTGGAAATCACCCAGAGCTGGGTCGGGCCGGACGGCCAGAAGCGGCGTGGCGGCTGCACCGTGCTGTTCGACCTGGAGACCCATGAGGCGCGCTATCTGATCCGCAAGCGGGTGGGCAACCTGGCGCGGATCGAAGCCGAAAAGCGCAATCGCCAGGCGGCGGCGCCCGGCGCCACCCTGTGGGACAGCTACTTCGGCGGCGGCGAGACGAACGAACCGTTCGCCGCCCTGCATCGGCACTGATCCGGGAGGCAGAGGCATGAGCGACCATCGCGCCAGGGTGAGGATGTACCGGCACGGCCTGGGCGACTGCCTGCTGGTCCGGCTGCCGCGTCAGGACGGGACCGACTATCGCATCCTGATCGACTGCGGGATCATCCTCGGCACGCCCGATGCCACGACCAAGGTCCAGGACGCGGTCAACGACATCGTCAAGGAAACCGGCGGCGAGATCGACCTGCTGGTCGCCACCCACGCCCACTGGGACCATGTCTCCGGCTTCCTGCAGGCGCGGGCCAGCTTCGAGAAGGACCTCAAGATCCACAAGGTCTGGATGGCCTGGACCGAGGACCCTTCCGATGCCTTTGCCCAGTCCCTGCTGAGCCAGCGCAACAAGTCCCGGGCGGTGGTGCGCGCCGCCTCCAGCGCCCTGCGCCTCGCCGCCGGCGGCGGCGGCGCCGAGACGGCGGACCAGATCGACAGCCTGCTCAGCTTCTTCGGCGACGACCCGGGCAGCGATGCCGGAGCGTTCGGGGCGGCGGGCCGCAACACGACCGAAGGCGCGATGGTGTTCCTGCGCGAGCTCGGCGAACTGAGCTATGTGCAGCCTGGCGACGCCCCCTATCGTCCCGAGGGAACGCAGGCCCGCATCATGGTGCTTGGGCCGCCGCGCGACGAAAAGCTGATCCGCAAGTCGTTGCCGGGCAAGACCAACGGCGACACCTACGAGATGAGCGACGAGGCGATGATGGGCCAGTTGGGCCTCTCGGGCGATCCGGGGCCCATCGCCGATGACGCTGGTTCGGGTCGCCCCTTCACGTCCCTCTATTCCATCCCCCTGAACGACGCCCGGGCCCTGCCCTTCTTCCGCCAGCACTACTGGGGCGGGGCGGTCACCGGCGAGGACTGGCGGCGTATCGACGACGTCTGGATGGGCAGCGCGGTCGACCTGGCGCTGAAGCTGGACAGCGACACCAACAACACCAGCCTGGTGCTGGCCATCGAGCTGGATGGCGAAAGCATCGCCGGAGCCAGGGAGGGGCGCGACGTGCTGCTCTTCGCGGCCGACGCCCAGATCGGCAACTGGCTGTCCTGGGCGACGGTGGCCTGGGACGCGCCGGAGGGTGAGGCGGCGCGGGTGACGGGCCTGGATCTCGTGCGGCGGACCATCGTCTACAAGGTCGGCCATCACGGCAGCCACAACGCCACGCTGAAGTCCTATCTGGAATCGATGGAGCGGCTGCTGGTGGCGCTGAACCCGGTCAACGAGGAGATGGCCCACAAGAAGGGCTGGGCCCACATCCCGCTGCCCTCGCTACAGGACGCCCTGAGCCGCCAGGCCCGCGACGGCCTGGTCCGCGCCGACCGTCCGGCCGATCCCGACCCCCGCCTGCGCCAGGAACCGGGGTACTTCGAGTTTACCGTCTAGAGCACGTCAGGGGTAAGTGTACGCGGTTCGCCGCCCGGACGTGCTCTAAATGTTTGATTCCAGACCCTTTTGATCAGGTTTTGATGCGTCCATCAAAACCTGAAAGGGTCTAGGCCCGTTTCGGCGGCCTGCTGGTGTCACAGGCGGGGCCAGAAGACAGCGCGGTCGAGACGTCTTTCAAGCGCTGGACCCGTGGCCCAACTCCCGATGCGGCGCCAGGTTTGATGGCGCGGGAACCGACCGGAACGCTGAAAGTCTGAACTCAACCGCCGACTGCGGGACCGGTTGATCCGCATCCAGGTCGCCATTCTCTCTTCGTTGCGAAAATGGACACCCATCTCCCATAATAGGGAATAGAACAGGCCGTCGGCGATTCGCGTTCGACGAGTATGATCATCCAGGCGGTTGGGCTCTCACCGGAATGCGGTCACGACTTTCTGCAAAGGCTGGCCTGGCGATCCGCAAGCTTCGGCTGGCGCGCGGCTGGACGCTGGCGCAGCTAGGCGAAAAGGCGGGCGTGCCGCTGTCGACCCTGTCGAAGGTCGAGTTGGGCCAGACCTCGGTCTCCTACGAGAACCTGCTGCGCATCTGCCGCGGCCTCGAGATCGACATGGAAAGGCTGATCGCGGCTGAGGCGGAAGGCGAGGCGGGCGTCGCAACGGCCAGCCCCACCGCCATGGGGCGCCGCGCGGTCGCCCGGGCGGGCGACGGCGTACCTCTCCATCTGCCGTTCGGGGCTGGGCGTATCGCCGGCAGCGAACTGGTCCGCAAGGCCTTCACCCCGGTCATCATCGATGTGATCGCCGGCGACCTCGACAGCCATGGCGCCTTTCACAGGGACGAGGGTGAGGCCTATGTCATGGTGCTGGACGGCGCCCTGGCGATGCATTCGGAGCACTACGCGCCCCTGACGCTGCATGCCGGGGACGGCGTCTATTTCGATGCCCGGGGCGGCTTTGCCCTGATCAGGGACGGTGCGACTTCCTGTCGCGCCCTGGTCGTTTTTTCTGGCGATCGTCAAGGCTGACGGCCTGATCCCGGCTGGATCACCGAGGCCAGGTTGTCGGTACAGCGGCAGGCTCATCACGCTTAACCATTTTTTTTCTCGGATCTGAGAAGTCAGTTTCCAGCGAACTTTGAATCGCTTGGGGCGACTCTCGATGGCTTTACTTCTGTCCAGCCTTGGACCGCGCGGCAAGAAAGCCGCTTTGGCCGAATGGCGGTGGACGACGGCTGCAGGCGAACCTGGCGGGCCGGAGCCGCGACGCGACCTCTCGTCCTTCCGCATCGGCCGGACCGCGCTCTCTCCCTTCGACTCCGCCCGCACCCTCGGCCCCAACGATGACGACCGGAAGGAGCCCTGCTCATGACCACCGTCAAACTCGACGCCCGACTGACAGCCGACCACGCCGAACCCCTGCGTGCGGCCCTGCTCGCCCATCGCGGCTCCGCGCTGGCGCTGGATGCCGGTGATGTCGAACGCCTGGGCGGGCCCTGCTTCCAGGTGCTCGCCGCCGCCCGCAAAACCTGGGCCGCCGACGGCCAGACCCTGACCTTCACCCAACCATCGCCCGCCTTCACCGCCGGTCTCGCCGTCATGGGCGGGGCCGACTGGATGCCGCAAGAGGATATCGCCTCGTGAGCCTGACCATTCTCGCCGTCGACGACTCCCGCACAATTCGCGAGATGCTCGGCCATACCCTTCGATCCGCCGGCTACCGGGTAGTGATGGCCGAGGACGGCGTCGCCGGCCTCGAGGCGCTGGAGCTGGAGACGCCCGACGTCATCGTTACTGACATCAACATGCCCCGTCTGGACGGCTTCGGCTTCATCGAGGCGGTTCGGGCGGGTGTCCGGGCCCAGTCCAAGCCGATTCTGGTGCTGACCACCGAAAGCGAGCCGGAAAAGAAGGCCCGCGCCCGCGCCGCCGGGGCCACCGGCTGGATCGTCAAGCCGTTTGATCCGGTCAAACTGGTCGACGCCATCAAGCGCGTGGCCGCCTGATGGCCGAAGATCCGATGGAGGCCATCCGGGCCACCTTCTTCATCGAATGCGATGAACTGCTGGCCCAGCTGGAAGAAGGCCTGCTGGCCATGGAGCAGGGCGCGGCCGACTCCGAGATGATCAATTCGGTGTTCCGCGCCGTGCATTCGGTCAAGGGCGGGGCCGGCGCCTTCGGCCTCGACCCGCTGGTCCGTTTCAGCCACGTCTTCGAGACCCTTATGGACCAGATCCGGGCCGGCAAGGTCGAGGCCACGGAGGCCGTTGTGGCCGCTCTGCTGCGCGCCGCTGACATGCTGGCAGACCATGTGGCCGCCGCCCGCACCGGCGCGGTCGCCGACGAGGCGCGCTCCGAGCAGATCGGCGCCGCGCTGATGGCCCTGACCGTCGAAGGCTCGGCGCAGGCGTTCGAGCCGGAACCGTCCGAAATCGAGGGGCTGGATTTCAAGCCGATGACCATCGCCATGGATGGATTGTCGGATGACATGGCGATCGATTTCACCCCCATCGCCTTCGAACCCGCGGCTCCGCTCCCGGTCGCCGAGGCCGGCTGGGTCATCAACTTCAAGCCCCACAACGCTCTCTACGCCAAGGCCAATGACGCCGCCCTCGTACTGCGCGAACTGACGGGCCTGGGCGAGGCCACCGTCACCGTCGACGACACCGCCCTGCCCGGGCTGGACGTCATGGAGCCGCGCCAGGCCTATATGGCCTGGACCATCCGCCTGCCCGGCTCGGTGGCCGAGGACGACATTCGAGATGCCTTCGCCTTCGTGGACGAGGACTGCGACCTGACCATCGCCCGCGACGTCGAGGCGGGACCGGAGATGGCCGAAGCGCCTGCGGACTTCGACATCTCGGCGCTGATCCAGCCGCCGATCGCGGAAGAAACCCCGGCTCCGGACCTGCTCGGCAGTCTGCTGGCGCAGGTTCAGAACGCGCCGGCGCCCGCGCCCCAGGCGCCCCGAGCGCCGCCCGCCAGCCCCAGCCCCGCCCCCGCCCCCGCCAGCCCCGTCGCCGTCGCCGTGGCGGACGGCGCCCCAAAATCAGACGCGGCCGCGGCTGGCGCCGCTCAGGCCGTGATTCCGCAGACCATCCGGGTCGATCTCGATCGGGTCGACCGTCTGATCAATCTGGTCGGCGAGATGGTGATCAATCAGGCCATGCTGGCCCAGCGCGTCATGGAATCGGGGGCCGGCAAGGCCGCCGACGTCAATCTCGCCCTGACCGAACTGGAGCTGCTGACCCGCGGCATCCAGGACAGCGTCATGGCCATCCGCGCCCAGCCGGTCAAATCAGTGTTCCAGCGCATGCCGCGCCTGGTCCGCGAAGTGGGCGAGGCGACCGGCAAGCGCGTGCGTCTGGTCACCGAGGGCGAGGGCACCGAGGTCGACAAGACCGTGGTCGAGCGCCTCAGCGATCCCATCACCCACATGATCCGCAACGCCATCGACCACGGACTGGAAACCCCGGCCGAGCGCGAGGCGAACGGCAAGCCCGGCGAAGGCGTCGTGCGGCTGACCGCCGCGCACCGGTCGGGCCGGATCGTCATCGAGGTCTCTGACGACGGCAGAGGCGTCGACCGCGTCCGGGTGAAGGCCAAGGCCGTCGAGAACGGCCTGATCGCCGCCGATGCCCAGCTGTCCGACGAGGAGATCGACAACCTGATCTTCGCCCCCGGCTTCTCGACCGCGGCGGCGGTGTCGGACATTTCCGGCCGCGGCGTCGGCATGGATGTGGTCAAGCGCTCGGTCCAGTCTCTGGGCGGCCGCATCTCGATCATCTCCACCCCCGGCCAGGGCTCGCGCTTCTCGCTCAGCCTGCCGCTGACCCTGGCGGTGCTGGACGGCATGGTGGTGACGGTCGGCAATCAGACCCTCGTCGCCCCGCTGACCGCCATCATCGAAAGCCTGCGGCCGCGGCCGGGCGATGTCCGCCCGCTTGGGCCCAACCACCGCGTTCTGCAGATCCGCGACGAATATGTGCCGCTGATCGACACAGGCGCGGCTCTGGGCTTTGGCGCCTCATCGCTGTCGCCCAGCGAAGGGGTCGCCCTGCTCGTCGAGTGCGAGATCGGCCGCGTCGCCCTGATGGTCGATCACATCCAGGGCCAGCGCCAAGTGGTGATCAAGAGCCTCGAGACCAACTACCAGTCGACCGAGGGGGTCGCCGCCGCCACCATCCTGGGCGACGGCCGCGTCGCCCTGATCCTCGACATTGACGGCCTGGTCGCCACGCACCGTCGCGGCGCCGCCCGGTCCGATGTCCAGTCCTCCGTTCCCCAATCTCCGATTCCGATGGCCCTCGCAGGATGACCCAGATGACGCAAGCCGCCGACACCGCCCGCGAAGGCAGTGAACTGATCTCCTTCCGCATCGGCGAGCAGGAGTTCTGCGTGGACATCATGGCCGTGCGTGAAATCCGCGGCTGGACACCGGCGACGCCGGTGCCCCATTCGCAGCGGTTCGTCAAAGGGGTGATCAACCTGCGCGGGGCGGTGCTGCCCGTCGTCGACCTGGCCGACCGGCTTGGCATCGGCGTCGCCGAGGAAAGCGCCCGCCACGTCATCATCGTGGCGCAGATCAGGAACCGCATCGTCGGCCTGCTGGTCGACGCGGTGTGCGATATCCTCTCGACCGCCGATCACAAGGTCCAGCGCACGCCGGATCTGGCCGGTGACGCCATGCAGCACTTTGTCCGCGGGCTGATCCCGCTGGACGGTCGCATGATCAGCCTGCTCGATCTGGACCTGATCCTGGACCAGACCCAGGCGGAGGCGGCCTGAGTTCCATGGCTGCTCTGGACACTGCACCCCCACAAGGCGGAGGCCGGGAGTTCGCCTTCACGGGCGAGGATTTCCGGACGATCGCTGCTGTTCTGCATGGTGACGCGGGTATCTACCTGCCCGACAGCAAGGCGACCCTGGTCTATTCCAGGCTGGCCAAGCGGCTGCGCGTGCTGGGTCTGTCCAGTTTTCGCGAGTACTGCGCCCTGATCCAGGGCCAGAACGGGCTGGACGAACGGCAGGCCATGCTGGCCGCCCTCACCACCAACGTCACCCGCTTCTTCCGCGAGCCGCACCACTTCGAGGACCTGCGCGCCAAGGTGATGCCGGCCCTTGCCGCCAAGGCGCGCGGCGGCGGTCGCGTTCGTCTGTGGTCGGCCGGCTGTTCGACGGGGCCTGAGCCGTATTCGATGGCCTTGACCCTGCTGAGCGCCCTGCCCGACGCGGCGCGCCATGACATCAAGATTCTGGCGACCGACATCGACCCCAACGTCGTCCAGACCGCCCGCGCCGGCGTCTACAGCCGCGAGGCCCTGGAGGCGGTTCCGGCCTCCGACCGCAAGCACCTGTTGCGCGACCCCGGCGCCGGCCACGACATGTGGCGGCTGTCGGATGAGGTCATGGATCTGATCACCTACCGTGAGCTGAACCTGGTGCGTCCCTGGCCGATGAGCGGCAAGTTCGACGTCATCTTCTGCCGCAACGTCGTGATCTATTTCGATGACGCCACCCAGGAGTCCGTCTGGAAAAAGTTCATTGATGTGATGAACCCCGGCGCCCGTCTCTACATCGGCCATTCCGAGCGGGTGAGCGGCGACGGCGGCCGTCTGGTCAGCGATGGACTCACCGCCTACCGGCTGGATGGCGCGCGATGAGCCGGATCAGCGTCCTGGTCGTTGACGACAGCGCCACCATGCGCAGCTTGATCTGCGCTGTGCTGCGTCGCGATCCCGATATCGAGGTTGTCGGCCAGGCCGGCGATCCGCTGGAAGCCCGCGAAGCCATCAAGCGGCTCAATCCGGACGTCATCACCCTGGACATCGAGATGCCGAACATGAGCGGCATCGAGTTCCTCGAGAAGATCATGCGCCTGCGCCCGACGCCGGTGATCATGATCTCGACCCTGACCCAGGCCGGCGCCGACATCACGATCGAGGCCCTGGCCCTGGGCGCCGTCGACTGCATCGGCAAGCCCGGCCCCGGCATGACAGCCGCCGAAGCTTTCGGCGGGCTGACCGACAAGGTCAGAGCCGCCGCCCGGTCCCGCTTGCGCCCGCTGGGCGAAGCCGCACCCGCTCAGGCGGCGGCGGGCCCCGCATTCAAGCCGAACGGGTCAGTGGTCGCCATCGGTTCGTCGACCGGCGGGGTGGAAGCCCTGCTGTCGGTCATCCCCGCCCTGCCCGCCAACGGCCCGCCGACGGTGATTACCCAGCACATGCCGGGGACTTTCACCGGGAGCTTCGCCAAGCGTCTCGACAGCGCCTCGGCGGCCCATGTCACGGAAGCCGTGGACGGCGATCTGCTGGAGCCGGGCCGGGTCTACCTCGCCCCCGGTGGCGACCGTCACATGACGGTGGTGCGCTCAGGGGGTATCCTGCGCTGCCGTCTGAATGCCGGTGAGCCGGTCAGCGGCCACTGTCCTTCCGTAGACGTGCTGTTCGAGTCCGTGGCCGCCGCCGTCGGCAAGAAGGCCGTGGGCGCGATCCTGACCGGCATGGGCCGCGACGGCGCCAAGGGCCTGCTGGCCGTACGTCAGGCCGGGGGCCGCACCCTTGGCCAGGACGAGGCGACCTGCGTCGTCTACGGCATGCCCAAGGCGGCATTTGAACTCGGCGCCGTGGAGCGCCAATCCCCCATCTCCCGCATGGGCGCGCAGATTCTCGCCGCCTGTGCCTCTACGTCCGAAGGTTAGAGCAAAAATGCCCGCCTCTTCCAGCATCTCAGTGCTCGTCGTCGACGACCAACTGACCATCCGCGCCCTGGTTCGGTCGGGTCTGCAGCAACTCGGCTTCCGGGATATTCGCGAGTCCGCCGACGGTGAGGCGGCACTGCGCGAACTGCTCGCCAAGCCGGCGCATCTGGTGATCAGCGACTACAACATGCCCAAGCTGGACGGCCTGGGCCTGCTGCGCGCCGTGCGGGCCCACCCGCCCTTCCGGACCACCGCCTTCATCATGCTGACCGGCCGGGCCGACACCGACCTGGTGAAGCGGGCCGTGCAGTTCGGGGTCAACAACTACCTGGTCAAACCCTTCACCGTTCAGATCCTGAAGGAAAAGATCGAGGCGGTGTTCGGCACGCTGACCGCATGACCATGACCCTTGCGCAAGCCGTCACCGAGGCCAGAGGCCGCACGCTGCACATCGGCCAGGGCGAGCATCAGGTCTCGTCCGAAGCCGGGGTGGCGATCACCACCATCCTCGGCTCCTGCATCGCCGCCTGCATCCGCGATCCACAAACCGGTGTCGGCGGCATGAACCATTTCCTGCTGCCGGAAGGCGATGCCGCCGCCGACAGCGAGGCCGGCCGCCGATACGGCGTCAACGCCATGGAGCGGCTGATCAACAGCCTGCTGGCCGCCGGCGCTCGCCGGGAC